>NZ_JBTYYZ010000006.1:0-197541 GCF_054881455.1 Companilactobacillus sp. FL22-3
ATCTTCTAATATTTTCAGCGTTAAAAATAATGGTGATACAGATATTTCATTGCAAAAACTGGCCCTACCGATATAAGCGATAAAAACTTAATTTTCAAAAAACTTATGAAAATAACAAATATATTTTAGTTTATGAAAATTATGAAATAAAATCTTTTTTTGAATTATAATAAATATATTCTTATATCGAAAGGGGAAAAATGATGATAAATTTTTTGCGCAATAATAAAATCGCTACGATTCTTTTAACTATCATCAGAGTCTTTTTAGGAATTGAATGGACAATGGCTGGATTTGAAAAGGTAACTGGCGGTGCATCGATGGCCGTTAAGGGTTTAGTTGCTAATGCTATTAAGAACCCAGTTAAAGGACCTACAGGCAAAGTTCTTTATCCATGGTTCAATAGTATGTTGAGTGCTATCCTGCCTCACTATAAAGGTATGAGTCTTATTGTTTCGTGGGGAGAATTATTAGTTGGTTTAGGATTGATTTTTGGTTGTTTAACAACTGCTGCGGTATTCTTTGGTTTGATGATGAACTTTTCATACTTACTAGCAGGTGCAATCTCCGTCAATCCACAATACATTTTCTTGGAATACTTCATTATTATTGGTGGATTTAATGCTGGTAAAATCGGTTTGGATTATTGGGTTATTCCTTGGATCAGAAAAAACATCTTTAAAAATAAATTACCAGCGTAGAATTTATAATTTAACTGAAAAAGAGATTGGGAAAAATCCAATCTCTTTTTTTTCTTTTTTATGAAAATTGTTGTTTTTGGAAATAAGGAGCAAGTAGGCACTATACTTATTTAAAATAAGGCGTAAAATAACTTATTGGTATAGATATTATAAAATGTGTGCAGATTTCAATAAATATTGTGTCTAATTATTCGCAATTGGACATAAAACAGGTTATAAAAACATAAATTTATTTACTATAATATAAATGTTTTAAAAAAAGTAAGCGCATATCTATTATAATAGAGTAAATTGCATCTACATCTACGGGGGTGGAGTTCTTGGATAGCTTTACTGACTTATTTCTATCAAAATCAGAAATTGAAAAAATTCAATTGTTTAATAAGATAAAATTAATCAGAATGACTACTTTAGCCAGTGCTGATTTAATTGGAACTTATCGTGATCGTAATATCAAAGTTAAGGATATTAACTTGCGTAAGGCCGCTTATCAATTGAATAAGAGTTATGGTAGTGTTTATAATACATTTCTTGGTATTCAGGATGATTTTAAGAAGATCCTGAAAAAAGACAAGTATTCAACTGAAGAAATGTTCAATGTGACTCGTGACGCTTATCATGCTTATTTAACGACTAATTCCGATGGCTATTTATTCTTGGACGCTATCGTTAAGGATAAGGAAAGTTCTTTCAAACATTTCTACGAGACATTAGAAAGTAGCAAGGCAACTGTTCTACGCCATCTAAAGCCTATGAGAGGCTATTTGAAACGTTTTGGTGTCAGAATTGCTTACGAACCTATGCGCTTTGTTGGGGACGAAGAATCGATTCGTCTGGCAATCGCTGCCTTGTATTGGAATGCTACGAGAGGATATGTCTGGCCTTTTGAAGACTTTAAGCAATCAGTTGCTTTTAAAGTCGTTGACATTGCCTTAGATAAATATCGCCTCAAACCAACGAATGATATTACAAAGATGTTTTATGCTTACGTAGTTATGGCGCATTTGTATCGGATCATCGATGGCAATCACGTTCAAAATATGGACGCTTTGAATGTCATCAACTATCCTTTCCCAAACATTTTTGAGAGTGCCGGTCCAATGCTTGAAGGCGACTTCAGCAGTAAAAAAGTCCGTGAGTTGAAACGTGCGATTCAAGAAGATGTTAGTTATGAAGAGCAAATGTTCCAATCAGCTGATTTCTATATCCTCTTAATGTGCGTACCAGCAACTTTTGAAGTATCAGAAGATTATTTACAATCTGTCTCTAAACAATTAGTCAGATATAATCCCTTGTTCGCCAACTTTATTGACGACTTCTTGGAATTGATTCCGATTGACGTCGAACAGACTGTTTCCGATATGGCGATGTCCCATTCGGAATTCTTAAGATATAAATATAATTTGACAACTTGTATCATCGGCGTCTTAGCCTTAGACCGTAATTATATCGAAATTTTGAACTTATATTCTGGCTTCGGCGATGCGATGAGTAAATTGAATGATGAAGACCTACAGAGTAAGATTTATTCAACTGTGCAACATCTGATGCTACGTGACAAGTATCAATCCTTGAATGGCAAGTCAAAACAAATTTCTGAAGCTATTTATGCGATTGCCTATCGTTTCTTCTCACTTTACAACAAGAATATTCAAGTTAAAGTTTATTTAGAATTAGAGTCATTCTTCCTAGTTTATTCAGATCTCTCAGTAACTTTACAATCTTTGCCATATGCTAAGATCGTCAGTGATCCTAAGGAAGCTGATATTGTGGTTACCGCCAACAGTACTACCCCACCGGAAGATTCTATGAAAAAAGACGTCTGCATCTATCGTTGGATGTATAACGGAGTTGATGGCCAAATGGGTGGTTTATTGAACTTGATCTATAAGATTTGGACGGAAGAAAAGGTTACTGAAAATCCTAATCTTTAGTTGAAAATAGTTGCAACTATTTTCAGAATATATTATGATACACATTGTGCGATGAGTCGAGAGCCGTCGAATTTGGACGGCACTTATGAGGTAGGATATCAAGCACTACTCACCGGATTGTGAGGGATATCTTTGAGAAACTGATGTGAACAGGGACTCAATTACTCTTTTGAGTACTACCAACTAAAACCATGGTTGCTTTATGCCATGGTTTTTTTATTGAAAAAAATATAGAAGAGGTGAAAAAGATGCGCGCTCAACGACTTTGGCTGCTGATTTTGAACATTACTTTTAATTTGGTAATGGGATTCATTCTGCCAGTAAATACAATTTTTATTCATAAGAACTTGCATGAGTCTTTGGTGACAGCTGGATTTGCTTTGATGGTCTATTCAGCTTTTATGATGATCGGCAATGCTCTTGGAGGGGTGATGTTTGATCGTTTTTCCAAACGTGGAACGTTATATATCGGTTATGCGATTTCAATCGTCTCGCTATTCGGTATGTCGATCCATCATGTTTGGCCAACGTATGCGATCATGTTATTTATTTTAGGATTCGGTATGGGGTTAGTTTATACTGCGGTTAATGCCTATACAGCCTTTATTGCGGAACAGATGTTAAGCAATAGCCGAGTTATTTTCAATAATATGTATTTGGCGGCCAATATTGGTATTGCGATTGGATCAACAGCTGTAGGTTTTATTTTCAAGTGGAGCATCTTTTTGACTTTCTTTATTCCAATGCTGCTTTTCATAATCAGTGCGATTATTTTGTTATTGAAAGCTAATCTATTAGATCATGTTCAAGAGCATGATGACGAGAGTGAAACAGTTCATAACTACGTTACTAGCGATACAGTCGACCCTAAGATCAAGATTGGAGCCAGTCGTTTTACAGTCAATCTGTTCATTATTTGTGCTTCGATCTTCATTGTTTGGTTAGGATATTCTCAATGGGACAGTAACCTATCAGCCTACATGCTGAATCAAGGTTATACGACCCGTGAATATGGTTTGGTCTTTACGATTAATGCCGGTTCATTATTGATCATTCAACCAGTAATGAATCGTGTCGTTTCAAAGTTCTTCAAATTATTAAAATATCAAATTTTTATAGGAACGATTATTATGGGATTATCATTCCTGTTGTTGCCAGAAGCTAATTCATACTTGTCCTATGTCATCAGTATGTTAGTTCTGACAATTGGGGAATCAATGGTCTTCCCAACTATTCCAGCCTTATTAAGCAAGATGTCGACTAATAAGAATCGCGGAACTTTCCAAAGTTTCTACAGTATTTTTGGCTCATTAGGACGGGCAATCGGTCCTTACGCTGGTAGTTTGATCGTTACAGCATTGTCATTTTCAATGTTGTTCGTGGGAATCACAATTTCGATGATTTTAGTTGCTATAGCAATGCTAGGTGTGAAAGAATTAGGGTAGTAAGTGAGGTAATATCATGATAATTATTTTGTTGGTATTGTTGTTGCTAGCCGTTCTAATTCTGAACGCCTTTTTTTTATACGTTCAAAAACGAGGTTCGAAAGCTTTAGGAACTGAGGCACCTAAAGTGAAATTAGATGCAGGACTGGCAGAGGCAACTGAAAAGTTTGTTCAAAAAAATAAGCAAGAATGGCAAATTCACTCCAGCCAGACTAATAATCGGCTTTTTGGCTGGTTCACCGATAATGGGACGAATGTGACAGTCATTATGGTACATGGTTTTGGCGTCGACCATAATTCCTTGAATGTACACGGGCAGCTGTTCGATAAACTTGGTTGCAATGTGTTGCAAATTGACAATCAAGCGGCTGGTAAAAGTGAAGGAAAATATTTAGGCTGGGGCTACTTGGAAAGTTTGGATGTCTTGGACTGGATCAATGAAACTTTGCAAAGAAGGCCACAAGATAAAATAATCTTATTTGGAGCTTCAATGGGAGGCGCAACAGTTATGTTAACTTCACAGTATGAGCTGCCAAAAAATGTTAAACTGATAATTGAAGATTCTGGATACACGAGTGCCAGCGATATTTTAAGTTATCATTGTCAAAAGCGGTATCATATTAAGGGTAAACTGTTGATCAGTGGGATATCGTTAGTTTCTAAATTACGAGCTGGTTTTTGGTATCGCCAGACCGACTGTAGAAAAGCACTGAATCAAAATCAATTGCCATTATTATTTATGCATGGTAAAAACGATTTTACAGTTCCCTTTGAAATGCAGGCGGAGTTATCCACATGTGGAAAATTCCCTCGAGAGATCTATCAAGGCCTTGGCGTTCATATCAGAAGCTATTACATTGATTCAAAAAAATATCAAATGGCTGTGGAAAACTTTTTAAAAAAGTACCTTTAGGAGAGAAGTATGAAAATTAAAATTGCTGATTTTATTGAAAACATTCAGGAAGGAAAATTCAACCAAACTAGTTTAGAAATTAGTAAGGATGACTTGCTTCAAGAAGATCTCTGGTCGGTTGAGAAGGCCAAAGAACAAATTGAAAAGGATCTAGCCGATAATAAACTTTCTCAAGTTATGATCCATGTGGCTGATGCAGAATTTGAAATAAATTACTATTTAGAAACTGGTGTAATCAATCTGCCTTTTGATGATGCTAAAAAAGTAACACATTTCTTCGATGATGACGCTGAAGTTGAAACTAAGATTTATCTTTCGACAGCTTGCGATTATTTGAACGTCTCTAAATTTCATATCGATTTAATTTCAGAAAAAGCTTTGCAAAAAAATGAAATTAAACAGACAATGGATATAATGAAAAATAACTACGAAACTTCTGTAGAGAATTTTTCTAAAAAAGACGAAGAAGAAAAAGAGGAAAAATAATGAATTCAATGCTACTGCTCATTGTCATGGGTGTTGCAGCTGGAGTTCTAGGAGCAATTTTAGGTATTGGTGGCGGGATGATTATCACGCCGGTGCTAACCATTATGATGGGGTTAGATATTAAGTATGCGATCGGTGCCAGTATCATCTCCGTTATTGCAACTAGTTCTGGTTCAACGATTGCCTATTTGAAGGATGATATGCTGAATCTGCGGGTAGCGATGTTTCTGGAGATTGCCACGACTGTTGGGGCGATTATGGGGGCGTTACTAGTAGGTCTATTTTCAAGTAATTTCTTATATGTATTATTTGGATTTTTCTTACTTTATTCTACATATAACATGATTCGGAAATTGTTCGATAAAAAGGGTGAGGCTGTCTATACACAAATCGGTCCGACAGTCCAAAAGTTCAAATTAGCTAGTACTTATTATGATAAGGCTGAAAATAAACAAATTGACTATTCGATGAAAAATATCCCTGGTGGTTTCATTATGATGTGGGCCGCCGGATTAGCTAGCGGTTTGTTAGGTATCGGTAGTGGAGCCTTTAAGGTCATTGCTATGGACACGATCATGAAGATGCCTTTGAAGCCATCGAGTGCTACGAGTAATTTAATGATGGGTGTTACAGCGGCTGCCAGTGCGACAGTTTACTTTTTCAATGGTTCGATTCGACCAGATATTGCTGCACCATTAGCCATTGGTGTTCTAGCTGGTGCAACGATTGGTGCTCGTTTGATGCAGGTATTAAAGCCTAGAGTTATCAGAATGATTTTCATTCCTATCATCTTGTATATGGGAGTGCAAATGGCTCTGAAGGGATTTGGGGTGAATATTTGATGCAATCACATGAAGAGACACGCAAGGTTGAAGTTATTATCGGTCAAATTTTAAGAATTGGTGTTATTACTTCAGCTATCGTGATTTTGATCGGTATTGGTTTATATTTTATGAATGGATCAGGTTACCCAACTGTTGTTAAGGACGGTCAAACGATAATTGAATTTCCACGTAGATTTTCAGCCATCTTTGCTGGAATAGCGGCAGGAAAGTCATATGCCGTTATCATGTTCGGTGTTTTCTTGTTGATTTTGACACCTGTTTTGCGAGTGATTGTTTCCATTTATGCTTTTTATAAAGAGCATGATACGTTATACGTTGTTATAACTACGGTTGTTTTAGTTATTTTAATGTTTGCAATGTTTTTAGGTTATCGAAGTTAGAAATGGCTGAGAAAATAATATAAATAATTTAAAAAAGCTCTGATTCTTTTAGAATCAGGGCTTTTATAGTGAATCAGATAAGGTCCAATCAATTGTACCTTGGTATGTTCCTGCTGGGGATGGCTTTAGAAGCGATAGGAGAATACCATTGTCAGAAGTCCAAGTTTGAGTGACATCAGTGATTTGTTCTTCATCGCTAGTTTTAGTATTTTGAGCGATCTGCACATTTTTATCAAGCGGAAAAATTGTGTTAGACGAATCCTTAAAAATCATATTACCATTGAGTGTCTCTTTGCTTGACGTATTTATCAGTGATGATCCTTGGGCTTCCAAACGCCAAGAATTTCCAGAACCACGGCTATCGGTTACCTTAACAGCCCAGCCCGGTTTTCTAGAGATGATCTTATTGGCTGTCGAAAAATTAACATCATTAAAAGCGACAGTTGGACTGACGTCTAATGAAACACTACTACCGATTTCAATCACTTTACTTAGTGTATTGGAAACATCACCAGAAGTGTCATTAGCGAAGAAGGATAAGGTATTGATCGATGGATTTTTAAACTGAGTGTGATCTAAGTGAATCTTAAATGAACCAGCTGGATCGTTGTTGTCTAATTTGAATGTTGGTAAAGCTACACCATTTAAAGTGGGATGAACTGTTATATTGGAGTTGATCATAGGATTATTATTTGTGTAGTATAGCTGACCATCAACGTCGACATCTTCACCGGGATTGATTTTTATGTAATTAGGAAAATCACTATCTAGTTTCAACACTCGAGCTTTGATCTTGAAACTTGGTGCTGTGGTGTTGGTGATGAGATTATCACCTTCAAAGATTCCCTGAGCTTGAGGAACGGTTAAGATGGTTGGAGCAGTTTTAGCAGTATTACCGTGTAGTTTGATGACCGCAGTTGGGCTTTTGTCGCTTAACGATTCGGGTAGTAAATATTTAACTAATTTTTGATCAGCGAATGCACTGGCTGGAATTTGATAGGTATTTCCAGTTGTCGGATAATAAACGCTACCACTGGTCAATGAGACGTTTTGAGGAATATCCATCTTAGCATTTATTTTGTCCCAGTCTCTAGTCCAACCGATATAATTTAAATTATAAGTATACGTGATTTCATCATTGGGATCGGCGGTACTAGTGCTAACAATTTCTTTGTTTTGAGTATCATTATGAATAGTAGCACTGGCTTCAGCTGCAACAAATGAAGGCAAAGATTCAAAAACAACTAGGTTATTTTCAAAATATTGACCAGTCGAACCAGTAAAGCCCCAATATAAGCGCTTGGAACCATCTTCGTTATCAAGATTAAATTTTTTTGTATCTACATCAACAATTGATTCTCGTTCATCATCAGGGATAGTCGTCGAACCGTTAGGATCTTTATCGTTGAAATAGTAGGCCATTTTACCGATTGAGCTTGAAGAATCAGTCGGAGGCATCCATTTAACAGTTACATGGTGCCAGCGACTGTCAACTATTTTTAAGTTATCGCCAATATAACCAGTGTGTTTCATTGTAAAGTAATGACGAACTTTGCCGTTTGGACCGTAAGCCGTTTGAAGAACGTAATTAAGGGGATCATTAGGATAGCCTGTGGCTATATGTTGACCACGATTGAAAGTGGCATCAAAAGAAACCCCTTCTCCAGAAAGTTGATCATATTGTGTCAAATTATTGACAAAGGTATCAAATTCCAAAGCCCAACTGTTTTTAATAGCAGTGTCGGCAACAGCTTGAGTCTGAACTTGGTTATAATCCCAATCAGCTCCCCAGACCCCTAAAGACTGTCCATTAACAGGTGTCCCGTCAGCCGAAAGTGCAATTGCATTTTCTCCCAGACGATCATTTTGTAAAACGAAAGCCATTCCATCAGCAGGATAGTCACCGGTATTACCGAAGTAAAGCCACATGGAAGCAACTTGTGGGTGATTGAGATCGAAATAATTTTTTGCAGATAAATTACCCCAAACGGCACCAGTTTGATATGTTCCGTTTGTTAAGGAGATAACACTAGTATCGGGATTGTTTGGATTAGTTGAGTTTACAATAGTTGCATTATTAATATCAGACCCTTTAGAAGAGCTTGGTTTGGATGGGAATTTAGCAACTACGAAATTGTCCGGATCCCAAGCTAGTCCTTTGGGTGTAGTTTGTAAAGCATGATCATAATCTGCGTTGTTGGCTTTGACAGTTAGATAGTTTGCCTGTAAAAGAAAGAATATCGGAAAAACAGCACAAGCGAAGATAAGATGTGGTAGTAGTCTTTGCCAATTAATTTTATTCATAAGAATACCTCTCGAATTGGTATAAACTTTTCTATTATTTTTGTGGTAGTTATTTATATTTTCGGACAAATTGTAACATATGGGATTTCTTTTATTTGAAAAAGCTGCTTATTTTTTGCACAAGTTTCTTTATAAAAAATGAGTAAAAAATCTTTCGGAACAATTTATTTAACTGAACTTATCATTAAATAAATTGTTTCGAAAGATGAAGTAGGGTGGAGCGAATATCTAATTTTGTTTGCATTTTTGGATAACAAAAAAGTTCGATATGAATTTTTTTAAATTCACATCGAACTTTTTCAATTAAAAGATTGTTTTATCAGCTTTTCTTTTGTATTGAATCTACTAAGGTCCAATCAATTACACCTTGGTATGTTCCTGCTAGGGATGGCTTTAGAAGCGATAGAAGAATTCCATTGTCAGAAGTCCAAGTTTGAGTGACGTCAGTGATTTGTTCTTCATCGCTAGTTTTAGTATTTTGAGAGATTTGCACATTCTTGTCGAGCGGAAAAATTTGGTCAAATGAATCCTTAAAAAGCATATTACCATTGAGTGTCTGCGTCTTGTTTGTGATATTGATCAAGGGTGACCCTTTGGCTTCCAAACGCCAAGAATTTCCAGAATTACGGTTATCAGTTACTTTAACGATCCAGCCAGGTTTTCTGGAGATGATCTGATTACCTTTTGAGAATTTAATATCATTAAAAGCAACATTTTTGCTGACATCTAAGGAAACGCTACTACCGATTTCAATCACTTTATTTAGGGGATTAGAGATGTTTCTAGAAGTATCGATAGCGAAGAAAGATAAGGTATTGATCGATGGATTTTTAAACTGACTGTGGTCCAAGTGAATCTTAAACGAACCAGCTGGATCCTTGTCGTCTAATTTGAATGCCGGTAAACTCTTACCATTTAAAGTGGGATGAACCGTTATATTAGAATTAACTATAGTATTGTTATTTGTATAATACAATTGACCATCAACGTCGACATCTTCACCAGGATTGATTTTTTTGTGATTAGGGAAATTACTATCAAGCTTCAATAATCGAGATCTGATCTGGAAACCTGGTGCAGTTGTGTTGGTAATTAAATTATCACCTTCAAAGATTCCTTGAGCTTTGGGAACAGTTAAGAGAGTTGGAGCGGTTTTAGCAGTATTACCGTGTAGTTTAATGACCGCAGTTCGACTTTTGTTGTTTAACGATTCGGGTAGTAAATATTTAACTAATTTTGGATCAGTAAATGCACTAGCTGGAATTTGATAGGTCTTTCCAGTTGTTGGGTAATAAACGCTGCCGCTGGTCAATGAGACATTTTGAGGAATGTCCATTTTAGCATTTATTTTAGTCCATTCTTTAGTCCAACCCTTATAATTCAAATTATAAGTATACGTGATTTCGTCATTGACGTCGGCGGTACTAGTACTAATAATGTCCTTGTTTTGGGTATCATTATGAATAGTAGCACTAGCCTCTGCATCAACGAATGAAGGTAGAGATTCAAAGATAACTAGATTATTTTCAAAAAATTTACCAGTCGAACCAGTAAAGCCCCAATATAAGCGCTTAGGTTCGTCCGGTTTTTGAAAATTAAATTTTTTAATATCTACATCAACGGCTAAGTGTCGTTCATTATTAGGAATATTTGCTGAGCCATTGGGATCTTTATCATTGAAATAGTAGGCTATTTTACCGATTGAACTTGAAGGATCAGTTGGAGGAGTCCATTTGACTGTCACATGATGCCAATGGCTATCAACTATTGTTAAATCGTCACCGATATAACCTGTATGACTCATTGTATAGTAATAACGAACTTGACCGTTGGGACCCTGGGCTATACGAGCAGTATAGTTTTGATAATCGCCAGGATAACCTGTGGCTATGTGTTGACCACGATTGAAATACGCGTCAAAGGAAACACCTTCACCCGAGAGCTTATCGTATTGTGTCAGATCATTGACGAAAGTATCAAACTCTAAGGCCCAACTATTTTGAATAGCAGTTTTGGCAATAACTTTACTATCACCTTGGTTATAATCCCAATCGGCTCCCCAGACTCCTAAGGATTGCCCATTAACAGGTGTCCCGTCAGCCGAAAGTGCGATGGCATTTTCCGAGTCATGTTGTAAAACAAAAGCCATTCCATCGGCAGGATGATCACCAGTATTACCGAAGTAAAGCCACATGGAAGCAACTTGTGGGTGACTGAGGTCAAAGTAATTGTCTTTGCTAAAGTTACTCCAAACAGCACCAGTTTGATAAGTTCCGTTCGTTAGGGAAATAATACTCGTATCTAGGTTATTTGGATTAGTTGACTTGACAATAGACGCATTATTAATGTCAGATCCTTTAGAAGAACTTGGCTTGGATGGGAACTTAGCAATTACGAAATTGTCCGGATCCCATGCTAGTCCTTTGGGTGCGGTCGCTAAAGCATGATCATAATCTGCATTATCGGCCTTAACAATCAGACAATTTGTCTGCAAAAGTAAGAATATCAGTAAAATGGCGCCAACAAAAATAAGTGGTAGACGTGGTAGTAGTCTTTGCCAATTAATTTTATTCATAAGAATACCTCTCAAATTGGTATAATCTTCTCTATTGATTTTGTGGTAGTTATTCATATTTGCAGACAAATTGTAACATATAGGAATTTTTTTGTTCAAATAAAATGATTACTTTTTCTAAAAATATCTTTATAAAAATTGAGCAAAAATTTTTTACAACAATTTATTTCATAACGAAATCAATTAAATTGTGTGAAATAAAATAATTTACAATCGCTTTCAAGAAGCTTAGAATAAGGAAATAATAGCTAATAGGAGGGATATTAATGTCTAAAGTAAATATTGATAGTAGTCAACCAATCCCATTAAATGACCATCTGTGTTTTTCTTTATATGCAACCTCAAGATCAATTCAAAAGTTGTACCATGACGGACTCAAAAAGCATGGTTTGACCTATCCTCAGTATCTCGTTTTAGTAGCGTTATATCAGTATGAAGAAGTAACCGTTAAGCGTTTGGGTGAACTATTGTCACTAGATTCTGGAACGTTGACACCTCTATTAAAACGAATGGAGAACGACGGATTAGTCATTCGCCAACGTAGTAAAGCCGATGAAAGAGTGGTCGATATCCATTTGACTGAAGCGGGAAAGAAAAAACGTGAGTCAGTTAATAAATTACCAGAAATTTTAATCCAAAAGAGTAATTTCACTCAAGAAGAGTGGAGCACGATGGAACAATTATCTAAAAAAATGTTTGAAAATATTAATAGTTAACAGACTAGCAAGCTGTATCATATAGTTTGTCGCAAATAAAAGAGCCTCTGATTCTCATTGGAATCAGAGGCTCTTTGTTTGTACTTGAATATTAGATTAATTTATTTTAGTTTTTTAACTTTATTAAAAAGAGAATCAGAGTCTGGAGTCTTATTGTCACCAGTCCGACCAATGTCGTAATCGGAATCTTTCATAGCTTCAACTTTACCCATCAAGTAGCCATTACCAACTTGTGAGAAGAAGTCATGGTTGCTAGTTCCAGTTGAGATACCGTTCATAACGATAGGGTTAACATCTTCGGCATTGCCATCAGGGAATAGAGGCTCCTGACCCAAGTTCATCAGTGCTTTGTTGGCGTTATAACGAAGGAAGACGAGGACTTCGTCGACCCAACCAACATCTTTGTATAACTCACGTGTATATTTCTCTTCATTATCGTAAAGCGTGTAAAGTAAATCATACATCCAATCTTTTAGTTCAGATTGTTTGTCTTCACTCAATTCGTTGAATCCCAATTGAAATTTATAACCAATATAAGTTCCGTGCACAGATTCATCACGAATAATCAACTTGATGATTTCCGCGACATTGGCCAACTTATTATTACCTAGATAATAAAGCGGAGTGTAGAAACCAGAGTAGAACAAGAAGCTTTCTAGGAAGACACTTGCGACCTTCTTTTGAAGAGGTGCGCCATTTTGGTAAATTTCATTGATGAACTTAGCTTTGTTCTGGAGATATTCGTTATGATCGGTCCAGTCAAAAATCTCTTCGATCTCTTCGGCACTGTTTAAGGTACTGAAAATTGAGGAGTAACTTTTGGCATGGACTGATTCCATGAATTCAATGTTATTGAAAACAGCTGTCTCTGCTTGAGTACGAGTATCTTTGAGCATAGCTTGAATACCGTCTTGCGATTGCAAAGTATCAAGTAATGTTAAGCCACCAAAGACATGACCAACTACGGTCTGTTCAGCGTCGTTTAAAGTACGCCAGTCGTCTAAATCATTTGAAAGAGGGATACGAGTATCGAGCCAAAATTGTGAAGTTAACTTTTCCCAAGTTTCCTTGTCGATCTGGTCTTCCAGTTTATTCCAATTCATTGATTTGTAATATGTATCGACCATTATAAAAATTTCCTCCTAGATTGAGCAGCTTTCACACTCGTTACTGCCGATTTCATCGTTATTTTCTGTAAAGGTTCTGACGTAGTAAAGCGACTTGATTCCCTTGTAGTAAGCATAATTACGTAAAATACTGAGGTCACGAGTTGTTTGCTTAGTATCGTCTGCAGCTTTCCATTCGTATAGTCCGGCTGGAATTTCTGAACGCATAAAGAGTGTCAAACTCATACCTTGATCAATGTGTTCTTGAGCGGAGGCATAAGTGTCGATTACCTTACGCATGTCAGTATCATAAGCTGATTTATAATACTTGATTGTATCATTGCTTAGGAATGGAGCAGGGAAATACAATTTACCATTTTTCTTCTCCTGGCGTTCTTCAACCAAACGAGTGACTGGTTGTAAACTAGCACTGGTATTGTTGATATAAGAAATTGAACCAGTAGGCGCAACTGCCATGCGGTAGGCGTTATAAAGTCCGTCTTGCATAACGGCGTTCTTTAATTCTGCCCAGTCTTTTTCTTCAGGAATGAAGATATTACTAAAGAGTGCTTTGACTGAATCGAGTTTAGGAGCAAAGCTCTGTGCTAGATATTTATCGAAATAAGTACCATCAGCATATTTTGATTTTTCAAAGTTGGCAAATGTTTCATGACGTTCTTTAGCAATTTGGTTGCTTTCGACTAAAGTCCAATAATTCAAGAGCATGAAGTAGACATTGATAAATTCAATCGCTTCAGGTGAGCCGTATTCAAGATGATGGCAAGCTAAAAAGGTATGTAATCCCATAGCGCCTAAGCCGATAGAATGACTCATTTTATTACCGTTAGCAACTGGGGGAACGGCAACGATGTTGGAAGCGTCACTGACAAAAGTCAAGGCACGTGTCATTGAACGGATCGACTTACCAAAGTCAGGACTTTGCATCATATTGAGAATATTAGTTGAACCAAGGTTACAACTGACATCTGTTCCTAATTTAACGTACTCTTGGGCATCGTTTAATTCTGAAGGAACTTGAACTTGTTGAATTTCAGTACACAAGTTACTCATAATGATCTTGCCATCGATTGGGTTATCACGGTTGACGGTATCAATGTTAAGTACGTAAGGATAGCCAGATTCTTGTTGTAACTTACTGATTTCGTCTTCTAATTCACGGGCTTCAATCTTATATTTTTTAATACGATCATCTTTGACCAGATTGTCATATTCTTTCGTAATGTCAATATAGGAGAAAGGAACGCCATAGACTTTTTCAACGGAATAAGGGCTGAATAAATACATGTCTTCGTTGTTACGAACTAATTCGTAATATTTATCTGGCACAATAACGCCTAGTGATAGTGTCTTTACACGGACTTTTTCGTCGGCATTTTCTTTTTTAGCAGATAGAAATTCAATAATATCAGGATGGAAAACATTCAAATAGACCGCACCAGCACCTTGTCGTTGACCGAGCTGATTACTGTAACTGAAACTATCTTCGAGTAGTTTCATAACGGGCAAGACCCCAGAAGATGAGTTGTCAACTCCTTTGATAGGTGAGCCAGATTCACGAAGGTTAGATAGAGTGATACCCACTCCACCACCGATACGGGAAAGTTGTAACGCACTGTTGATTGTACGACCAATACTATTCATATCGTCAGTAACTTGTAGTAAGAAACAAGAGACATATTCGCCACGACGTTTTCGACCAGCGTTTAAGAAAGATGGTGTAGCGGGTTGATAACGTTGGGCAATCATTTCAGTGGCTAAACTTTGAGCTAATTCTTGATCACCATTGGCGTATAAAAGTGCATTGAAAAGAATTCTCATCTCATAATTTTCAAGATAGAAGTTACCATCATTAGTCTTTAGAGCATATTGATTGTAGAACTTGTAAGCTGCCATAAATGATTGAAATTCAAAATGTTGATCCAATAGGTCTTGATATAGTTTTTCAATAAAGTCGATTGAATATTCTGAGATAACTTCTTTTTCAATAAAATCATTCTTGATCAAATAATTAAGATGATCTGAGAAGCTGTCAAATTGCATGGTATTGGGTTTGACGTTCTCTTCAAAAAAAGCTTTGACGGCCTCTTTATCCTTATTCAAAGGAATTTTTCCATCCACGGGGATGTTGATTTCATTGTTCAATTTGAAATAATTGAGCTTAGTTGCATCTAAATTATTTAATCCCAATTTCGTTCACTACTTTCTTAAATTTTTCGACATCTTTTTGAGTACCATTAAATTCAAATTGGAAGACAACTGGCACATTTAGACCAGCGGCAATGTCTTTCGCCGTATGATTGTAAAGTGTATTAAAGTTACGATTGCCACCCCCGGCAACCCCAACACAATTTTTGGCATTATCTTCATATTGAAGAAAGTCGATGACAGGGTCCATCATATCGTCGTCATAAGCTGGCACGATTAGAATAAATGGCCGACCCATCTGATAGAATGGATCGGCATCGTTTATTTCATATCCATCGATTCCAAGCTTATTAACAAAACGCTTTGTTTGACCGGTAATTGAATAATAAGCTATCTCTTTCATTTTATCCCACAAGCTCCTTTAGACTGTCTGGACGAAAGCCCACGATAGGGTCCATATTTGAGTTCATTACAACAGGAACGCTTTGGAAACCTTGTTGTTTGAGAGCATCAAGATATTGTGGTTCTTGATTGATATTTCTTTCTTCAAAAGGCACATTGTGTTCTTTTAAAAATCTTTTAGTCATTTTGCATTGCATGCAGTTATTCTTGCTATATACGATTACGTTGTTCATGTTATTACTTCCTCTCACTTGTTCTTCATCAGTATAATCATTTGATTCTCTAAACACAATATATTGTACCTGATATAACGAACGGCACACGATATAGCGTGGTTATGCTATCATTACAAAAACTCGCCAAACACATGTACCCACACATTTTCTATCGTTTCGCAGTTCATTTTCAAATAATTTTTCGATTCGTGGTAAAATTAGCGTAATGACTATTATAGAGTTATGTAGAATTTAAAACAATTACTTTAGTTGGGAGAAAACTATGAATTCTTGGAATTTTGTAGGGATTATTGCATGGATTATTGTTGTTGCACTGCTGATCTTTGTAGTATTTAATATTAGAAATCGACATTTAAAAATTTTAGTAGTCCAAAAAGGTAAAATAACCTGGGCAACTATTTTAACGGACTTAATAGAGTTTTTAGTCGTTATTTTGGCTGTAAGTGGTTTGTTGTATACAAGCTTGTTTACTAAAGTTGACTTAACGAATGAAAAAGAAGTTGCTGTAACTTATAATTACGATCCGCTAATCGTGCAGACGACTAATGATGGTCAAGGATATTACGTAAAAATAGATAAGAAAGAATCTAATAACGCTACCGATGTTTATCAATATTGGGTAAATGATTCGACATATAATGTTTCGAGTCAAAATGCGGCTATTTCAGATGCGACCTTACCATTCACGGTTTCCGGTCTAAAATTAGATTGGCCAATGAATAAGATCAAGAAGATGGATTCTAAATATCAAGATGCCTATGTAATTACGGTTCAGGCTAAGTATAAGAGTAATTTCATTAATGGCTTAGGATTGAGAGCAGGCCGTTATGCAATGGATTATCGTGTTTTAAGAGTCCCAGCGCGGTCATTTATTAATGTGGTTAAGTAATGATTATTAGAAAGTCATGGAGTCGGAGAATTCGTCGTTGAATTTTCTGGCTTTTTTAATCCTAACAACAAAAAAAAGACAGGACCAATGGCCCTGCCTGAAAAATTATTACTATTTAGCTTTTTTGATTTTTTTGATACTAACAACGATCTTATTGTTTAGTTCCATCTTATTAGAATTATCTTTAGGATCGTTTTTAACAATTTCCATCAAAGCTGAATGTTCGTAGATCTTTTCAACTTTGCCTTGGAAAGGGTAATCCATATCTTCATCAACGGAGCAATCGTAAACTGTACCAACTTTTAAGTCTTCTATTTTCATAGCAAATTCTCCTCGGATTAATTACTTAACAGACTAGTATAATAATATAGTAGAAGAAATATTTCAAATATGGGAGTCCAAGAATGGATAAAAAGATCATCGTCATTACTGGCGCAAGTGGAACCGGAAAAACGACAATTAGTAAATATTTACAAGATACCTATCATATACCGAGTGTCATAACTCACACTACTAGATTACCACGTCTAGGAGAAAAAGACGGAGTCGACTACCATTTTGAGACTAAAGAAAGTTTTTTGAAGAATCATTATCTGGAAAAAGTCGAATATAGTGGTAATTGGTATGGTTCCTCAGAAGAGAGTTTGGAAAAAATGTGGCAGCAATATGATGTTGTCAGTATTGTGGTGGATACCAAAGGAGCTATTTCTTATAAAGAAAGGTATGGAAAAAGGGCAATCGTTATTTTTCTAGAAGTTGATCTAGCGACAGTCACTAAACGATTAGAGGTGCGTGGGGATGATATGCACCGTTTGCAGTCCCGAATTTCGAGCGACGAATTCCAACGAGACTTGCAAATTCCAGCCGAATTGAGAGATAAAAGTTATGAAATTACCAATAATGACTTAAAAACAACACAAGAAAGCGTTAACAAAATACTATATAACGAAAAAATCAATTAATTCTAATTTCACAAAAAGGTCCTAATCACTTCTATGTAAGCGATTAGGACCTTATTTTATTGTGAATAATAAAGTGTAACATTCTTATACAATTGTTGTAACAATTCTGCAATATTCAGAGAGTATTATAGTCATCGTTGAGTGATAAGAAATTAATAATTAAGAAAATTTAAACAATAAAAAAAAACAAACCATTACGGGGGATTTCAATTTTGAATACTAACGTTAAAAAGAGTCTTATTTCATTTACAGCTGCTGCAGCATTGGCAGTTACAGGTTTAGGTCTATCAAATGCTTCTACAACAAAAGCTGCTTCACAAATTTTAGATAATGCACCATCAGTTGTACGTACAAATACAACATCAATGCTTTACACAACACCATCTGCACAAGGCAAGTCTGCTGGACGTGCATTGGCTGCTAACTCATCATGGAGAGTTGGCCAAGCTGTTAAAGATGATCAAGGTAACACATGGTACCAAGTTGCTACAAACGAATGGGTTAACGCCAGCGATGTTACAGATGCAAGTACCGTTACACAAGCAGCTGCTTCAGATACATCATCAGCTGAAAACGTTGTTAACACAGCTAAGAAGTATTTAGGTACACCTTATGTATGGGGTGGTAAGACACCTTCAGGATTTGACTGCTCAGGTTTCACATCATACGTATACCAAGAAGCAACTGGTAAGAGCATCGGTGGTTACACAGTAGCTCAAGAAAGTGCTGGTACACAAGAAGCTGTTTCTCAAGCATCAGCCGGAGATCTATTGTTCTGGGGTAGCAAAGGTTCAACTTACCACGTAGGTATCTACTTAGGTAACAACCAATACATCTCTGCACCACAACCAGGCGAATCAGTTAAGATTTCAACAATCTCAGGTTACTTCATGCCTTCATTCGCTGTTAAAGTTCTATAATTCACATTCAAAATTAAAATCATTCGCAAATACAGAGGACTGTCGAAAGACAGTTCTTTTTTTTGGGCTCTTTGTCAAATCGTATTGATGAATAGTTTTTGTATGAAAGGCATCCTCTCGTAGGATGCCTTTTTTATGCACAAATAAGTCTTATTCTCTTAAGAAAATGGTCAAGATTTTTAAAACCATAACTGATATGTTTGAGCTTTTTTATCTTTCCGATGGTCCCTTCAAGGGGACCATTGGAGTAAGACATTGTACAACTATTTCTCACGTAATTTAAATTCTTACGTAACGTTGAAATAGACGTATCCATAGCGGTGTTGTTCTTTTTATACCCGTAAATAGTTTCTTCGAGTAGTGATATGTCGTGTTCATGTATTGCTTTCTGAACACCTTGATAAACATCATAGGTATTTTTAAAAATCGGTAAGCTATCAATGGCTATATCGATAACGTTTTGTGTTGTAGTATATTCATTGATACCAAAGATATACTTTACTTTCTTGTCGTCTACATCTGCCTCAGGCAGATGGTAGAGACGCCAATTGGATTTAAGAACTTTGTATAGGCGTGAGTGTTTATCATTTATCTTTTTCAGATAATTAATTCTAACCTGATCTAAGGCCCTGCTACACAGCTGAACTATATGAAACCTATCAACTATTATTTGAGCATTAGGAAAGATTCTATGAACGACTGACTGATAATTGGCATTCAGATCAATAGAAACGGTCTTTACTGCTTGTCGTTCCGACAAGCTATAGTTATTTATAAAGTGTTCAGTTACTGTTTTAGACAATCGGTCATGAATAAGTTCAATTAGATGATGCGTTTGCGCATCAATAGCTATAAAAGTGAATATACCGTTAACTGAGCGGAATTCATCAAAGCACAGGTTCTCAGGGAGAACGTTACATCTATTTGGTAATTTAATATTGCCATATAAGATTCTACTTACTGTATTTACTGATACTCCGATAATCTTAGCCATAGATGTTAATGTAAAAGATTCTCTTGCCATAGCGAATATCCTATTTTGAACTTGTTTGGTCATAGTGTGATTTTTGATTAATAGATCGCTGTGGGCACCGCAGGTGCTGCCACAGTTCTTACAAATATAACGCTGTTTATTGAGTACTAAATGATATTCAATACCGTTAAAACTGGCCAATCTGGCATTAGTTTTTCTTTTTCCATTTTTAACTAATGAGTTTAAACCACATTGTGGACATCGATACAGTTTATAAGTTAAATCGGCACTTACGACTTTTATATGTTTTATAACGCCACGATTTTTAATCATAGCGTCTTTAACTGAAACATTACTCATGTTATTGTCTTTTATATCAAGTGCACATAGTATAGAATTGTCTTGGGACATTATTGTTTTCTCCATGTTTGATTAGGTTTCGTCGCTTAAATCTTAACATGAGAACAGTGATGTTCTTTTTTTATTTTCTAGAGACAAAAAAAACTGGCATTGATTATTCATCAATACCAGAAAGTATAGAACCTTTTTTTGTGGCTAGATGGAGGGAAGGGGATTGGTTCACTGCCGTCATCCGCTCCAGTTCTGGGGGATATGGAACGTGGTGGGTCGACTTGGAGCCAAGAAAACCGCTTGTCTTCAAGCTCGACCTTTTACTAAATTGGCAAAAACCGCCAATTAAGTAAAATTTCACCACTGATATCCCCCAGAACTTCCGCTCCTGACTAGGTCTACTGCATATTTTATTTTTTAGTGATATATATAGAAATCCTACATTCTTGATTGTGCTTGGTAGGAGTGGAAGCTGAAAACCTAGGTACTTAAAGGCAAAAGATAAAGGACAAGACAAAAAATGTATTGAATTGACTTATGTTTATATCAATTCAATACATTATTTAATTTCAATTGAAATCATCAGTTCTTTTTGCTTTTAGGATTTTAAGTTCTTGACCTTAATCTTTAGCCTTTGAACTTGCCTTAGCTCTTGAACCTGTTCACTTGAGGGATATCCAAATATGTTTTAACATTCTAGGCTGTAGTGAGAGCTCTGAGGGGTCTCAGCCATGAAATTGTTCTTAGTGGGCGAAGCACACTTAGAACAAGGCTCGACTTTGAAACAATTGTGCACTTCAATTGGTTCAAAGCGATGCCCATGGCGTTCCAGACCCCTCAGAGCCGAACGAAAGCCGGCAGTGAACTCACACCACAACTAAAAAAGTCAAAAATTCTTCACATATTGTTATAAATTAATTCGTATTTTAAAGCTATTATTTAACCATAGTCAAAAGCAAAGAGGTGACAGGATGACGAGATAGATCTCTTAATATGATGAGATAACCCTTTTAACAATGATTATTGAAAACAATGAATAGTAATAAACCCTTTAAAACATATATACAATAAAAAATTAATCCCCTTAAAAAATATAACTTAAACTTTGAATATCTCCCCCCTAAAGATACGAAGTTAAATTAAAGATAACTATTCCCCGTAGTTTATCTAAAAAGAAAGAAGTTGATATTTATCCTACTTTTAAATATCATGGCAGCCTGCTTATTAGCAGGCTTTTTTTATCGAGTTTTTGTGTCAACTTTTGTAAAATATTAAACGTACAAAAATTTGCTTCTGAAAGGTCAATAATGGAGAAATTAATTGCTTCAGCTTTAGATACGTCGAAGATTACAGTCGCTAGTCCGTCAGAACAAACGAGACAACTTTGTTTAGAATTGAATATTCCTACAATTCCTCTGGAGCAAGTTAAGAAGTTTGACTTGGCCTTTGATGGTTGTGATAGCTTAGATCATCAATTGAATGTATTGAAGAGTAACGGCGGGATTCACACTACTGAGCGTCTTTATGCTAATTTAGCTCAGAGATATATCATTATGGCCCCAATTAGTCGCTATACTGAAAAATTAAACTCAGATATTCCTTTAACTTTAGAAGTCCTTGAGTTAGCTATTCCTCAGATTTTAAGCAGTGTCAAAAATTTGGGTGGAACAGCAAGTGTGCGTCAATCTCAAGATATGGCTGGAATGGTGCGGACGCAAAATGGCAATGGCTTGATTGATTGTTATTTCTCTGATTGGGAAAAAATCACCTCGATCAATGAACGATTACTGGGTATGACGGGGGTAGTGGGTACGTCGTATTTCAAAGATGTTGTAACTGATGCTCTTTTAGCTGATGGTGAGACAATCAAACATTTAACAAAATAAAAAAATGGAGCTAAATTGTTACTGATTTGATTCAGTAACCGTTTAGTTCCATTTTTAATTTGGATCTTGATCGTGTTGTTGATGCCATTGCCGAATCGCTGCTAAGCGCTGTTTGAAAAACTTTTCTTTTCCTTGGTCAGTAGGTAAGTAGTACTGACTCTGGCTGAGTTCTTCGGGGATGGTTTTCATATTGGTCAATTTATCTTTATAATCATGAGCCAATTGATAATCTTTACCATAGCCGAGATTTTTCATCAATTTGGTTGGCGCATTGCGAATTTGTAAAGGTACGGGTAAGTTACCATACTTTTTGATGTCTTTTTCAGCCCGTAAGGTAGCTTTATAAACGGCATTAGATTTGGGAGCTACGGATAGGTAGATGACAGTTTCAACTAAGTGAACGTTACATTCAGGCATTCCCAAAAATTGGCAAGCTTGGAAGGTATTGATGGCGACATTGAGAGCGTTAGTATCAGCTAAACCGATATCTTCACTGGCAAAACGGACTAATCTTCGGGCAATGTAGAGTGGATCTTCACCGCCATCAAGCATCCGCATCGTCCAATAGATAGCTGAGTCTGTATCGCTGTTACGCATGGATTTATGAAGGGCAGAAATAATATTGTAGTGCTCTTCGCCAGTCTTATCGTATCTGAGTGACTTAGTGTTGAGTAATTGTCTAACGTCGTCTCCTGAAACTTGCACAGTATTTTGTACCGTTTTAGAGTTGATCACGGCCATTTCTAAAGTGTTCAAAGCTATCCGCGCATCACCGTTAGCATAAGCAGCAATCAACTCTAAGGTATCGGAGTCGATATTTACAGTTAGTTTGGGAAAAGCCTTAGGATTCTTTAAAGTGTTTTGTAGAAGTTGCGTGAGATCTTTAGTGGTCAAGGACTTGAGAACAAAGACCTTACATCTGGATAATAAAGCGGCATTGATCTCAAAGGAAGGATTCTCAGTGGTGGCGCCAATTAGCGTGATACTACCTTTTTCAATGAAAGGAAGAAAAGCATCTTGTTGAGCTTTGTTGAACCGATGGATCTCGTCGATAAAGACAATCGTTTTTTGCCCCATTTCTCGATTCATTTCCGCTTCTTTCATGACTTTCTTGATGTCATTGATACCGCTAGTAACGGCACTAAAAGTTATAAAATTGGCTTGAGTTTTGTTGGCAATTATTTCCGCTAAAGTAGTTTTACCAACCCCAGGAGGTCCCCAAAAAATAAGTGAAGGGATTTTATCCTGGTCAATGATATCACGAAGGACCTTTTTATCACCAATCAGATGTTGTTGACCGACAAAATCCTCTAGTGTCGTCGGACGGACCCGATTGGCTAGAGGAGTATTGTCGTCATTATTTTGATTTGAAAAAAGAGATTCTTGTTGCATATTTAACCTTCTTTAACTTTAACAGCTTGTTGAATCTTCTTTTCATTATAACCTAAGAGGATTAAGAACATAATTACGTACAAGCCTAGTGGAATTAACGCGTAATTTAAGTTGATGGCGGAAATAGTAGTGGCAGTCTGCGACTTGTCGGCTACATAACCTGACATTTGTAAGGATTCGGCAGTGACCAAACCTCCGAGTCCCAGACCTAAATTAACTCCAAAGTCATCAGTTGAAGCCAAAATACCTTCAGCTTGAATACCCATTGCGGTACCATAACGGATCGTATCTGCAATCATGATCGAAACTAGACCGATGATGAAGCCACCACCGATACAGTTGATAAAGATTCCTGTGAAGAGAATTGGCAAATTTTTAGTATAAGTGGCTATAGTGATAATTATTTGTCCGACAAAAGCCATGACGATCCCTAGTAGCATCGTATTCTTTTTACCTAATTTAGCAGAAACAAAGTAAATAGCAACGACTCCAATCAAAGCAGTTAGAGTAAAGCTATTTGCTAATGAAACTAGGTTTTCATTATGAATGATGTACTTGAAATAGTAAATCGTGGTTTGATTCTTGATGGCGGTCGTTAACCAATACAAGAAAATAACAATGGAAATAACGATCCAAGGTTTATTTTGACGTAACATTTTGCCAACTTCAGAAAATGGTTGGTGATTGATTTCTTTATTCGTATAACGTTCACGTACGTGGAAGAATGTATTCAAAATTAGAATTAATGAAATTATTCCAAAGAGAATAATTGTTCCTAAGAAACCTTTCTGTTGATCGCCTTTGCCAAAGAAGTTCACTAAAGGAATAGTGAAGACGGCAACGATAATTTGTACTGAACTACCAAAGAATTGACGAATCACACCAAGAAGAGTTGTTTCTTGCTCATTGTTAGTCATAGTTGGCAGAATCGAAGTGATTGGCAGGTTTACAGACGTATAGAAGAAGCCTAGGCCAAGATAGGTTACATAGGCCCAGATTAATTTCCCAGAATGTGGTAGGAAGTTAGGGGTGACAAAAGTTAAGACAGCGAAGATAACGTAAGGAAATGAATACCATAGAAAGAACGGACTACTTTTGCCCCATTTAGAATGGGTATTATCGATCATCATACCAATAATGAAGCTTTCAAAAACATCAGCAGTTCTAGCCACGACGAATAGAATTGCTACTTCACTGGCACTTAATCCGTAAACATCTGTATAAAAGAATAGAAGATAGGTAGTCATCATTTGGAAAACTAAATTATCCGCTGCATCGCTTAGTCCGTAACTGATTCGCTCAGTTAGAGAGGTTTTCCATCTATCCATTAAAAGCCCCTATTTTTGAGCAGTCAAACGACGATAGAGCTCACGGCCGACGATATCGTTAGTCCACATCCAGGCGATATGACCGAGAGCTTCAGAAATATGTTCTTCAGTAGGTTGATCTTTTGGTGAAGGAACGGTCTTCATCATTGGCATGATTCCAATGTGGAAGGCAACCCAAACGGCCAATCCAAAAATTGCTCCAGAACCCTTGCGAATAAATGGTGAGTATTCCGATAATACTTCATAAATTATGGCAAAAGAAGTTGAGAAGCCAAAATGCATTAGAAAACTTGCCCAAGACATTTGATGTCCTGAATAAGTATAAGTTCCTCTTGTAATCTTTGTTGGAATTCCCATTTGTTCCATCAAAGTTTGAGGAGGATTTACAACATTACGTTCTGGGGTTCTAGGAGGTAAAACATTTTCCCATCCCAATTTTACAAATCCTGAAAAGATACCAGCGGCTGTACCAGCAATAACAGCTGCCTTTAAGTTGACCCTTTGTTCTTTAGTTAATTTCATCATTACAACACCTCTTTAACAAATATTCATCTAAAGTATAATCCAGAAGAATTATTTAATCAGGTAATTAGTCTCCGAGGTCACAGATTCTTCATAGATTGTTATTAATTAATTCGTACTTTAGAAACTGTATATTCATAATTTCCCGTTATTATTTAAGCATAGTCAAATAACAAAAGAACAAAGAGGTGACCGAATGACTGAACAATCGATTTCCAAATTGTATTACATGAATTAATAGAAATACCCTAAAAAATTAAATTAATCCCCTTAATAATAAAAAAATTATATCCTCCCCTAATAGATATAAGAAATTACTTGAAAGAAGTGACCGGATGAAATTGAAGCCCCCCGTATAACATTATTTTCTTAGATAACTCACTTTACACATGAATAGAAATAAACCCCTATATAAAAATACTCTATTTTTTAAAAGTTTAATCCCCTTATAAACACATAGATAAAACTTTAATATCTCCCCCCTAAAGATATAAAGTTAATTTCCTAAATACAATTAGATATTTATCCCCCTAAATAAATATCTTTAAGAAGAAGCCTACCCCGCAGTAGGCTTTTTTGCTGGCAAAAATAAACTATCGATTTTTCTTCACATTTAATTACTATTTCTTTCGTACTTTCCTAATCGTATATTCATATTTACCCGCTATTATATAAGCATAGTCAAGAAACGAAGAGGTGACTCAATTGACTATAGAAGTATTATCCAAACAATGATAAATAAACTTTAAAAACTATAAATTTTTCAAACCTATCTCCTCCCTGAGATATACAAACAAACTCAAATAAGAAAGAAGTAAAATAATATGAAAAAGACAAATACAAAAAGAGTTGGCCAAACGGCCAACTCTTTTCTTTTGATAAAATAATATTTTTTTGATTTTAGTTCTTGAATTTAGCTGCTTCTTCATCATTACAGTAGAGGAAGTGTCCTGGTAAGACTTCTTGAAGTCTTTGGTCATCCTTGAAAGGAGACTTGTGATCAAAGTCAATTCTAGTCCGCTTCTTTTCTACCTCAGGATCAGGAACGGGAATAGCTGACAATAAGCTTTGTGTGTAAGCATGCAAGGGATGATTGTAAATTTCATCAGAAGCGGCTAACTCAACGATCTTACCACGATACATAACAGCGATCCGGTCACTGATGTATTTAACCATTGAAAGGTCATGGGCGATAAAGAGATAAGTTAAACCTTGCTTCTTTTGAATATCTTGCATCAAGTTAACAACTTGAGCTTGAATCGAAACATCCAAAGCAGAGATAGGTTCATCAGCAATAATAAACTGTGGATCAACGGCTAAGGCTCTGGCAATACCGATACGTTGACGTTGACCACCAGAAAATTCATAAGGGTAACGAGTCATATGTTCAGGGTTTAAGTTAACCATGTCGAGTAACTCACGCACTCTTTGGTCACGTTCTTCTTCATTCTTGACAAGACCGTGGACGTCAAGGCCTTCAGCAATGATATCCTTAACTTTCATTCTTGGATTCAATGAAGCGTAGGGATCTTGAAAGATCATCTGCATTTCACGGCGGAATTCCTTCATCTTAGGACCGTGAGCCTTGATCTTACTGATGTCTTGACCATTGAAGTAGATATGACCATCAGTAGGATTGTAGAGACGAATGATACTGCGGCCGGTAGTACTTTTACCGGAACCAGATTCACCAACTAATCCAAAAGTTTCACCTTTGTAGATATCGAAGGAAACGTCATCGACAGCTTTAACTTCGTTAGGTTTACCAATGTTGAAATATTGTTTTAGGTTTTTTACGGATACGATAACTTCGCGTTCATCAGCCATTATTGACATTGCCTCCTAACTTTGTAAATTTTTCATAACGTTTGAGGATACCTGCTGGTGGCGTTACTTTCGGTGCATTTGGATGTAACAGCCAAGTAGCAGCGTAGTGATTCTTGGAAACTTTGAAGAAAGGTGGTTGTTCTTCTTCATCGATTTCCATAGCATAAGCATTTCTTGGTGCAAAAGCATCACCCTTTGGTGGGTCCAACAAGTTTGGTGGTGTACCAGGAATGGAGTTCAAGCGAGCTGATTCGTTAGTGTCCAAAGTAGGCATTGAATCAAGCAAGCCCCAAGTATAAGGATGTTGCGGATTGTAGAAGATATCATCGACTGATCCGTATTCAACGAAACGACCGGCATACATAACGGCTACCCGATCAGCAATACCTGCTACGACACCTAAATCATGGGTGATAAAGATAATTGATGTACCGATTTTTTGTTGCAATTCTTTTAATAGATCAATGATTTGAGCTTGAACAGTAACGTCCAAAGCAGTTGTTGGTTCGTCGGCGATCAGAATTTCTGGATAATCGACGATAGCAATTGCGATAACGATACGTTGACGTTGTCCACCAGAGAATTGGTGAGGGTAGTCATTCATTCTGGCTTTAGGATTAGGAATACCTACTAAACGAAGCACTTCTTCAGCTCTTTGTAGGGCATCCTTTTTGGAAACATTGTTGTGAATCAATAGAGGTTCAGCAACTTGTTTTCCAATAGTCATTGTGGGATCAAGCGAAGTCATTGGATCTTGGAAGATCATGGAGATTTTGTTTCCACGGATCTTGTCCATTTCCTTATCGCTCTTTTGTAAGAGGTCGTCACCATGATAAAGGACTTCACCTTTAGAGATAGTGGCGTTTGAAGCTAATAATTGTAAGATTGAACGTACTGTGATGGACTTACCAGAACCAGATTCACCAACAATAGCTAAGGTTTCACCGGCATTTAAATGGAAGTTAACACCACGGATAGCATGGACGGTACCATTATAGGTATCAAAGTCGACATGTAAATCTTTTACTTCTAGAATTTTATCCATTTCGATTTCTCCTTAGTTAATGATCAGATGATTGTGGGTCAAAGGCATCACGTAGACCATCACCAAGTAGGTTAGTGGCAATCATGATAATACTCAAGATGATAGCCGGAGCCCACATTTGATATGGTAGGAATCTGAAGGCTTTTTGACCATCTGATAAAAGTGTACCTAATGATGCGTTTGGTGCTGGAATACCAATACCAATGAAACTTAAGAAAGCTTCGAAGAAAATGGCATTCGGAATTGTAAACATTGTTTGAATAATAATGGTTGAAGATAGGTTAGGAATCAAATGTTTAGTAGCAATCTTCATGGATGGTTCACCCAAGGTTCTAGCGGCTAAAATATATTCCTGTTCTTTTAACTGGAAGGTCTGCGCACGGACCAGACGAGCCATGGTAACCCAACCAGTAATAGCAATCGCGATAACAATTGATGTTAGACCTGGTTTTAGAACGATCATCATCAAAATAACAACGATCAAGTTAGGGATTGAAGAAACGATTTCAACGATACGTTGCATGAATGTATCAGTTCTGCCGCCTTTCCAACCAGAAACGATACCATAAGGTACCCCGATCAGAAGGTCAACTAAAGTAGCTAAGACGGCAACGATCAATGAAAGTCTTGTACCATAAATGATTCTTGAAAGTAGGTCACGGCCAAGGTAGTCGGTTCCTAAAATAAAGGAAGTTCCTTTTGGGGCACCGGCTTGTTTATAAGCATCGACCATATGACCACCCATGTTTTGGTAACCGTTAAAACCAGGGATATTCAAATTACCTAGTTTAGGAGGGAGATTAGATAGAGTAACTTGTTGAGCATTAGGATCATGTGGAGCAATTACAGGGGCAAAGACAGAGATTAAAACGATGATTGAAAGTAGTGTCAAACAAACGACCGCAACTTTGTTCTTAAATAAACGGCGACGAACATCTTGCATGTAAGTTAATGAAGGCGTGCTGATCTTTTCTTGTTCAGCATTATTTTCATCATGAACTAATCTAAATTTTTCCTTCGGAATTTGAGGAGTTTGTTCCATTATTCTTTACCTCCGTTTCCTAGTCTAATTCTTGGATCAATCAATCCATAAAGGATATCGACGATCAAGTAAACTATGATTAATAAGAATGAATAGAAGATTGTAAGACCCATGATTGTAGGGTAGTCATTTGTTGTAATGGACTTAACGAATTGTTCACCGATACCAGGGATAGAGAAGATATTCTCAACAACCATGGAACCAGTCATAACAGAAACGGCCATTGGACCAATGATAGTAACAACCGGGATCAATGAGTTACGAAGCGCATGTTTTGAAACAACTTTCCAATTTGAATTACCTTTGGATTTGGCTAATTCAATATAGTCACTACTCATAACATCGACCATTTCGGTTCTCATAAACCGGGCGACAGTACCTAATGGTAAAGCGGTCAGAGCCAATGTTGGTAGGATACTTGATTGGAAGTTATCCCAAAGAGCAACTGGGTAGATCTTCCATTTGTAGGCTAGATAGAACTGTAGTAAAACAGCTAAAACGAAAGATGGAATTGAAAGTCCTAAAATTGAAATAAATGTTGCTAAGGTATCAGCCCAAGTATTTTTCTTGATAGCTGCAACAGCTCCAAGCAAAATACCAAGGATAGTACCTAAGATCATAGCTTGAGCACCAATTTGCATTGATGGAGCAAGTCTTTGACCGATTAATGCAGTAACAGGTTCATTGTTGAATTGGAATGAAGTCCCCAAGTTACCATGTAATAAACCGACCATATAACGGACGTATTGAACACCGACTGATTGATCCAATCCATATTGTGCTTTAATGATCTTCAATTGATCTGGTGACATACGGTTCTGATTAGAGAACGGAGTACCAGGAAGCATCTTCATTAAGAAGAATGTGATCGAAGCAATTATGAAAAGGGTCAAAAATAAGTAAAGTATTCTTTTGAGAATATATTTAGTCATTATTTAATCTCCCTCACCTATGATTATTTTTTGTAAACAGTAACTAAGTTATAACTACCATTTGGAGTAATACGGTAATTATGGATATTTGATCTTGTTAAGTTAGCTTGATATGACTGATACAAAGGAATAGCTCCTTGGTCGTCAGTTAAGATCTTCGTTGCTTGTAGGAGATCTTGCCATCTGGCATCTTCATCAGTAGCATCAGTTGTCTTTGATTTATCGATCAAAGCGTCGTAATCCTTGTTAGAGTACTTACCATTGTTTTGTGGATTAGATGTTGTGAAGATATCCAAGAAGGTAACAGGGTCTGGATAATCAGCATTCCAACCAGTAACAACGATATCGAATTGACCTGATGAAGATTTATCAAGACGTGACTTAAATGGAACGTTTGATAGGGTGATCTTTAAGCCAGGAAGGTTCTTTTCAAGTTGACCTTGGATAAACTCATTTTGTTTCTTGGCATTATCAGTATCATCACCTAATATGGTAAAACTGAGATTCTTTTGACCAGTTTCTTTAATACCTTCTTCCCAGAGCTTCTTAGCTTCGGTTGGATTGTATTCAGTGTACTTATTTGAAGATTGTAAAATCTTTTCTTTCGTAAAGTCGGTCTTAGTCGTTGGGTTGAAGGACATACCAACAGGTACTAAAGTATGTTCAATACCACCAGTTTTACCAAGAACGTTGTTAGTCAACTGTTCACGATCGATAGCCATAGAAATTGCTTGTCTGATTTTGGCATTTTGGAAGAACTTGTATTTCTTTTGGTTAAGTTCGAGGTAGAAATTACCAGTTTGCTTATCCAATGAGAAAGTCTTGTAGTTTGAAACTTGACGAGCTGTGTCGCCACCAAGTTTTTCAAGACGGTTGATTCTATTAGTATCATAAAGGTTAAGTCCAGTATTGGCATCCTTTACGACATAGTACTTAACTTTCTTTAATTTAACAGCCTTGGCATTCCAGTAAGAATTATTCTTAACTTCAGTCCAAATGTTATTAGAGACAGTCCAGTTAACAAGTTTGAAAGGTCCATTGAAGACCATTCCAGCACTCTTTAAACCATATTGCTTGCCAGCCTTTTGTACTGCTGGTTTATATTGAGGATAAAATGTTGAACTAGCCATCAATGTGTTGAAGTAAGGGATGGCATCTTCCAAAGTAACTTCAAGTGTGTAATCATCCAAAGCTTTGATACCCAAAGTATTTACAGGCTTCTTACCAGCATTGATTGCGTCAGCGTTTTTGATACCAGTATAGATATAAGCGTATTGTGAAGCTGTTTTAGGATCAACAGTTCTACGCCAGGCATAAACGAAATCATTAGCTGTAACGGGCTTACCATTTGACCATTTAGTATGTCTTAAATGGAAAGTATAAGTTTTACCATTGTTTGTTGGCTTAACGACTTCTTTAGCTATAGCAGGTTCTAGTTTTTTACCATCATAGCGGTAAAGACCTTCCATAGTATTTGTTAAATTTTGAGCACCGATAACATCAGTGTTCATTGATGAATCCATTGTTGCGATAACATCACTGGAACTGATAGATAAAGTATCTTTACTATCCTTTTCAGTACTGGAACCACACCCACTTAAAACTAAAACAAATAGAAATAGCGGTAACAATGCCAGTAAATACTTCTTCTTGAATTTCATCAGTTAACCTCCCTAAAATAATTATTCTTAGAATACACTAATGAATATTAAAAGTGAATACCCTTAATTAAAAAAATTCTAATGTTTAACAAATAATAATACATTCCGTAATAAAATGCAAAAAAAAAACGAAAGCTGACGTAATAAAGTCAACTTTCGTTTCATTTTTAAATTTAGCCAAGATATTGGTTTTAGGGGTTTTTAACCTCAAAGATAGGTACTGAATTAATTATGTTCCAATTTTGTTTGAATATAATTATTAAATTTTTCTAATTCTACAGGACTTAAATTAGCAGTGATCAAGGAACCTTCATTCGTAAACTCTTTTTTGACAACTTGTGAGTTTTTGAGAATTTGTTCGGCAACTTTCTGGTCGCTGTACGGTACTAGTAGTTGCGTCATTTTATAGTGGTTGAAAACTTTTAACTTGATCAAATCTACCAATTTTTCGATTGATTCTTTATCGATGGCTGAATAATAAATATTATCGCCTTCGATAACTGGAAATTGTTGTCCCGGCTTTAGATCGGCTTTGTTGAAAGCATAAATCATCGGCTTATCAACAACTCCAACTTCCTTTAAAGTCTTTTCAGTAACTTCGATCATGTTACGCCAATGTTCATCAGAAACGTCGATAACTTGAATCAAGACGTCGGCATTTTGGGCTTCTTGCAAGGTAGTCTTAAATGATTCGACTAAGTTGTGAGGCAATTTACTGACGAAACCAACTGTATCTGATAGTAAGAAACTAGTGTTGTCGGCTAGATCGATTCTGCGAACACTCGTATCAAGCGTGGCGAAGAGCATGTTTTTTTCAAAAACTTTACGATCGTCAGAATCTTCTTTATTAAAGTTCAAGATACCGTTCATTGTCGTTGATTTACCAGCATTGGTATAACCGACTAATGAAACTAGCGGTAGAGAAGTGTTCGTCCGACGTCGACTTTGAACATCAATTGTTTTATCGACCGTTTTAAGCTCGTTACGTAATGCAGTAATCCGTTTTCTAATAACTCGACGATCCAATTCCAGTTTTGATTCACCAGCACCACGGTTAGCTAAGCCACCCGATGCTGACTGTTGATCCAGTGGATTACCAGAGGGGTGAATTCTTGGTAGCTGATATTGTAATTTAGCGATTTCAACTTGTAATTTAGCTTGTTTAGTTTGGGCCCGATTAGAGAAGACCTGTAGGATCAATTCAGTTCGATCCATGAAACTCAATTTAGTTTCTTTTTCCAAGTTTCTGATTTGTGAAGGTGTCAATTCGTCATTTAAAACGATAATTTGAACATCGTCCGCATTGGCAATTTCTTTGATTTCAGTAACCTTACCAGAACCAAAGTAAGTTGCACCACTGACACTGTTGGCATTTTGGATGACTGTATCAGCCACCTCCATATTGTTAGCCTCAACTAGAGCAGCTAATTCTTGCATCGTGTATTCGAAGTCAGGCTGTAGATGGCTAACTCCAGCGATGATAACACGTGTTTTTTCATAAGTTAATTTTGAATCTGTCATATATCCTCCTGGTGGCACTCATTACCCCGGGGATAAAAAATGCCTATTTATTATTTGTATGCAATGATATTAATCTTTAAGCGCATGATACGAATACCATCCTTTCGATAAACTGTATAAATAATACCATGGAAGCATATTAAACACCATATAATAGGTAGAAAACGATTTCTTAGATTTTTTAGGAACTAAAAATTTCAATTCAGGATATTTTTAAAATAAAACTAACGAACGAAAACACAAGCGTTAATGGAGTTGATCGATCAAACGGCTCAAGATGAGGCGGTGAAAAATGATTCAAATATTTTTGGAAGAATTTATCGTAGCGGTGTTTGGTCTTCTTCTTTTTTAGGCTTAGGTTTACGGAAAAGGCTGAGTAAAAAGAAGACAATCGCTGCGATGATAAAAATGGCATCGATCAAAATCCAAGTTGATTTGGTTGAATGCATGATAAATATAATACCAACGACTAGCATAGCTACGCCATACCAGAAATTGATTGTCTTGTAGAAAAGTTTATTCATAATTATATTAATCTCCAGAATTGTTAAAATGTATACGCATTATTATACACCTTTGGAGTATTTCAAAAATGTTGCCCGCAAGCGTATCTATTATTTTAAAAATCAGTTATATTAATATACGGGTGAGTAGACAAATGGAATATTCTAAACAAAAATTATTGCTTTCTATATTGATCAAATTCGATGAATCATTTAGCGACCAAGTCAATGAATCATCAATTAATCAAGAAATAGGGCAATTCATCAAGCTATCTGTCCAAGAACTCTCGGAAAAACAATATCGTGGTTCATTGTTCGATCAGAAGATCGACTGGATTATTGGAAAAATCAATCAAGCTAGAGCAACCGACAAATTATTTTTTAATGATTATACTGGTTGCTTGTGGGATCAGATCTTACAAATAAAACAAAGAACGACCAGTTTTGAAACAGCTTATTCTTTGATAGATATCCTTGGCAAAAAAGATGCTTCTCTGAAATTATAAGAGAAGCATCTTTTTTTGATTTTTTTAAGCGTTATAACGATACATTTAAAGTGCCACTTGAATGATATTCTTAAATTCCTTAGATTTGTCGCTGATTTTTGAAAGTGGCGACTTATATTTTATTTTAAAAAACAATCAAAATTGATTGCTTTTTTTATTTATCTGTTTTACTGTATTAGTGTACTAGAACAGTGAGAAGGTGAAATGATGGAGTATATAGATAACATACCGATTTACCTCCAAATCAAGGATATCTTGTATCGCAAGATTATTAGCAATGAGTATGAATTGGGGTCCCAACTGCCTTCAGTGAGACAGTTGGCAGTGCAGTTTTCTGCCAATTCTAATACCGTTCAAAAATCGCTTAAGGAGATGACTGACGAATCAGTGATCATTCCCCAAAGAGGTAAGGGTAACTTCGTGACTGAGGACGTGACAATCGTGCAAAAATTGAAAGAAAATATCGTAAATGAAATGTTTGATGCAACTTATGACAAATTGCATTCATTAAATATGAATGATAAAGAAATCATGAATAGTTTCAGTAACTATGTAAAACAACGGGAGGATGGTCATGAGTAAGATTCTAGAAATTAGCGAATTGAAATACAAAAAGAATAATAAGTTAATTTTGAATAATGTAAATCTTAACTTGGATAACGGAAAAATCGTTGGTTTACTTGGGGCTAATGGAGCGGGTAAAACAACACTTATGCGTTTGATAGCTGGAGTAAACGCAAAGACGGCGGGTAAAATCGTGGTTTCAGGAATCGAGAGTAAAGCCGCTATCAAGTCCTGTGTCAGCATGACTTATTCTTTAGACAGTTTCACTAAATCTAGAGGAGCTTTAAATAGTGAGAATAGCATCAAAGTTAAAAACATCGTGAAGTTTTATTTGGATGTCTACCCAGATTTCTTTTTAGAGAAGTATCAAGCGATGGCTAAGTATTTGGGAATCGATAGTGATACTAAGGTCGCTAGGATGTCGACTGGTAGTCGTGAAAAATTAGTCATTGCTTTGACTTTGGCTCGACAAGTACCGTTATATCTATTGGATGAACCTTTGAATGGAATCGATATTATGACTCGGAAGAAGATCATCAAAAGTATTATTCAATGGAAACCTGACGATTCAACGATTATTATCAGTTCACATTACGTGAATGAAATTGCTAGTTTGCTGGATGAAGTAGTTATTATCAAAGACCAAACGATCTATGAAGTCAGTTTGGTTGAGGATATTCAAACTAAGTATCATTTAGGAATCGAAGATTACTACGAAAAAGTTTACGAAGGGAGTCTTCACGATGAGTAGTTTAGGCCGAATCAGTAAAGGATTATTCAAAGATAGATTCACTTTTGTGACGAAGCTTTTCGGGATTCAAATCTTGATTCTAGTAGCTACTCAATTGTGGTCACACTTTTCTACAAGGATGGGAACGACTAGTTTTACCGGAAATATTGTAATGTTTACTGTGGTGATGGTTGCTATAACGGCAGTAATGAATGAAAAAATAATTACTAATGATAAATACCGCTTGATTCCCGTTAGCGATGGCGTCCTTTATGGTAGTAGCTTATTGACAGCTTTTGTGTCGTTATTATATTTCACACTTGGTGAGATCGTTATTTACTTAATGGCTTATTGGATTTTTCCTAATCACTACGACCAAATGATGATCAATGACTTTAATTCAATTCAACAGTATTTCTTCAAATTCGAAGTATTGATAGCTTTTATTCTCGGCATTATTGTCGTTTGGACTGGCGTAACGGCGTTACATTTATTAATCAATTGGGTCAATGATTTCTTGCCGTTCAGAAGTCAAACCATCAGTAAAGTTATCGTGGCAATCGTTATCGTGTGGGCGTTTATGATACCGTTCAATTTCATTACCGGAAATGTGCTTCGCCTTATGGGGATCAATGATATGAACAGCAGCTTCGCGGCGGTCAGTCACGTGATGTATTCCGGTATGGGCATGATGGTAATCTGGATCGTCATTTTCAGTGCCATCAATCTTTATTTATTAAATAAAAAATCTGAAACAACTATTTAAGAGAGGAGTAGATTCATGACTGAAATATTAAAAATCAAAAATTTAAAATATAAAAAGAATAACAAAGTAATTCTGACGGATGTCAATTTATCGATCAACAGTGGCAAGATCATTGGGCTACTTGGTGAGAATGGCGCTGGTAAAACAACTTTGATGCGTTTGATAGCTGGAGTTAATTCTGTACCTGAAGGTGTTATAACGGTTGGCGGTCAGGTGAAAAAAGCTGATATTAAACAAAACGTCAGTTTAAGCGACCAATTAGGCGGTTTTGGTAAGAACACTAAAATCAGCGAGATCTTAAGATTTTATGAGAATGTCTACCATGATTTTTCAAAAGAGAAATACGCACAAATTTCTGACTTCTTAGGCTTAGATGAGACTAAGCGTCTATCAGCTCTCTCAACTGGTACGCGTGGAAAATTGGTTATCGCCTTGGCACTTTCACGTGAAACAATGCTCTACTTGTTAGATGAACCTTTGAGTGGAATCGACAGCATGTCTCGTAAGAAAATCATCAGCAGTATTATTCGTTGGAAGAGTGACAATTCAACAATTATTATCAGTGATCATTATGTGACAGAAATCGCTAGTTTGTTAGACGATGTCATCATTATCAAAGACGAAACTATTTATCAAGTCAGTTCCGTTGAAAACATTCAAGAGAAGTATCACTTAGGTGTTGAAGAGTATTATGAACAGGTTTATGAAGGTGGTGTTACTAATGAGTGATTATATCAATTTGAGTAAGAATCTAATCTATGATAAGTGGAAGACGATGAACTGGGTCGTCATCATTCAATTGATTGCTTTTGTGGTCATGTATTTATGGAGATTGATCACGGGAGGCTTTGACGGCAGCCTTATGCCAAGTTATTTTGTCGCTTTTTTTACTTTTGAAACTGTATTAGCTAGTTTAGTTGGTTTTGTAATGTTGTCACGGCGTAACGAACAAGTTTTCACAAGCAACAATTACCGTTTGATACCAGTGTCTGACACAAAATTATATTTCGGCAATGTTCTAACTACCTTACTAGCCTATATTTATTTACAAATCATTGAAGGTATTTTGGGCAATATAGTTATGTTCATGGCTGGTGGCAACTGGAGTGATATTTCGATCAGTTCTGTCGTTGGACATTCCGAAATTGCTTCCATGGTCTTAATCTTCATCTTGATGATTTTAGGAGCTATTCTGATGTGGACTGGTATCACAGTTATTCACTTCTTGATCGGTTGGATCAGTGGTTTCTTACCTTTTGGTCGGCAAAAATTCGTTACTTTTATTCTTTACTTCGTCGTAACATGTATCGGTTTGATAATCTTCAACTTCACGACCGGTAAGGTGATTAAATTCTTAATTACGCATATAAGTACGCAAGGGATCACTAATTTGAATCAATTAAATAATGTCTTGTGGATCAGCTGCGGTATCACGTTCGTCTGGATTGCCGTATTTACATTATTGAATATTTATCTCTTGAAGAGATGGACCGAAACAATTCGTTAAACACTACAAAAATAACTATGGGATGGTTTGATTATGAGTAGCGTTCTGGGTGTAACAAAGGATTTAATGTGGAGTAAGTTCAAATTAATGAATATGATCTTACTTTTCGATCTCCTAGAGGTTTTAGTTTTAATTTTTATTGGAGTTTTAAAGTTAAATGGTGCGAAACAAGGAAAAGCCGGATTATCTATTTTGCTCAATTACAGTGAGGGTGTCTTGATCTTTAGTGCCTGCGTGGTTTATCTGATTGGCGTTTTGTTGTTGATCAGAAGTAACGAGCAAGTTTTTTCGAATGATCGATATCGCCTGATTCCCTTATCTGAAATGAAACTGTATTTCATCAATTTGGTAACGACTAGTTTGGCATATTGCTATCTAGTGATTTCAGCGACTGGTATCTTTATCCTCGCTTCATATACACAAATGAAGAGTGATATTTTTTTACATTTCATTATATGGAATAGTAATGAGTTGAAACTACTTGTTAAAGACGGTGTCATTACGGTGCTGGGAATCATCTTGATTTGGACTTGCGGCACCTTGATTCACCTTTTGGTCGATTACCTCAGTAATTTTCTCTCAACAAATAAACGCAAATTAACTTTTGTGATTATGAACTTCCTAATTTTGGGGTTGAGTATGGGCATTATCTTTGTAACTTTAACGAGGATGTCTCTAATTGATTTAGATGATTACCGAGGACTTGTGGCCCAAACATTCTTTAAAGTTTGTTTTTTTGATTTAGCCGGTATCGGACTTTCGATTATCGGAAGTTTACATTTATTACAGAATTATTTCGAAACTAGTCGTTAGATTACGTTCATGATAAGAAAATGTACGTTTATGATTAAATTGGCATATAAATAATTTTTTGGAGTATTATCGATACTAATAAAATAGTAAAGAAGGGTTCAACGTGAGGTTCAATAACGATTTTTACAAAGGAAAATACTTTTGGATAGGGATCTTTTGCATCTCCTTTCTAACAGTTTTCCCGTGGAATAATGTCTGTACGATCAACGGCATTTTTTCTTTTTTCATGGTCGTTATCGGTACAGTAATGTTGATCAATTCAATATTTAATTTTTCAAAATACTTTTCCTAAGGATTTTAGTTCCGACTAGACATCGTGAACTAAGATCCTTTTTTTTGTAGCGTAATTGTTGACGTCTTGTCAATCATTGAGACTCTCATTATATGACAATAAATATTATGATGAAGGAGATTGGTATACCTGAAAGAAGGGATCTCTATGTCTGACACACTTGCATTATTAGCACTTATTTTTGGATTTACGCAAATTGCTCTAACCATTAAAGCCATTCGGCAAGTTAGGCACGAATCGAAAAGATTTTATCCTCGTTTTACAGCCTTTATTTTATTGTTTGGTTCGAGCTTTGGTCTGATATTAGTTTTTATTGGTTTAGACATTATTTTCAAATGGATTTGATCCTTTGGTAAAATGTCTTATGATAAAAGAAAAGTGGGATGATTACGTGGGTATTGAGATGATTGGAATCGTTGTTATTTTGATGGGGATCTATCAAATATATGTTGGTCGAAAAATGTATTTTAATATTAAAAAGAATGTCAAAAATCCACAGCCTTATGTTTTCATGGGGGTTTATATGTCACTGATCATTGGAATTATTTGTTTAGTTGTCGGAGCTTTTTTGATTAAGTGACCGTTATATAACGGTATAATTCAGAGAAAATTTAATATGGAAGAAAAATACAAGAGTGAAGCAAATATGCTTGGCTTCCCAGTATTAATGCAAATAGAGCGACAACTCAATTTTGAGTTGTCGCTCTATTTGCATTAAGCAGACGTTGTGCCTTGGTTCAGTTAGATTTTATTTAAATTGTCCATGTCTTCAATCAATTCATAAACTTGTTCCATACTGCCGACATAAACGCCACTGGCCAGAGGATGACCACCGCCGCCGAATTTTTCGGCAATTTGGTTAATAGGCATTTTTTTAGAACGCAAGTTGACACGGAAATGATCAGTTACTTTTTCACTAACGACGATCCAATTGTTGACCTTATTGATGCGACCAATCAAGGGAACAGCATTGTCAATCTCACCGTCTTGTAAGTGAAAGCCTTCTAAATCAGGCTTACGGATAATAATATAGCCAAATCCAGACTCGGTTAGTTTGAAGTTGTTTAGTATATAAGCTTCCAAGCGTGCTAAACGTTCGGACATCTCATCTTCGTGCAGAGCAATTTGGGAAATGTCGATACCTGTTTTAGCAAGATTGGTTGCTACTTGTAAAGTTTGGTAACTAGTCTCGCCATATAAGAAGCGATTAGTATCGCCAACGATACCTGCATATAGTTTAAAGGCACTTTCTTGAGACAAGTTGAGCGGTTCTAGTTGAACTGTCAAATCGTAAATCATTTCGGAACAACTAGAAATTCTATCTTCGACCCAATTAATATCGCCAAACGAATCGACATCTGGGTGATGATCAATCTTAATTATCTTGTCAGCCAGCCGATATTCGCCAGCATTATCGATTCTTTTAGCATTAGCAGTGTCAACAGCAATGACCAGTGCATCTTGATAAACTTCTTGAGAAACTTGGTCCATGGACCCGATCCAATCTAATACGGGTAAGTCAATTCCCGTCGCATAAACTTCCTTATTAGGATAGGCTTCTTGGAGCATCAATTTGAGACCAACTTGGGACCCGATCGCATCAGGGTCAGGGTTTTGATGTCTCACAATAATAATTTTGTCGTATTCTTCGATACTTTTTAAAATATCAGCAATCATAGAAAGTACTCCTCAGCGTTTATCAATTTAGTTATATTCTATCATCAATACTGGTTATTTTACCCATTAGATTACTCAACACTCATCGTAAGCTGAACTTACAAAACTGTAAGTAGATGTAAGAGAAAACCCACGACTCATCACCCCATACCCTTTATGATAGATATATCAAATGGAGGGAAGTAAACATGCAAAAAATAGTCGATGTACAAAATATTGAAAAAATATACGGAAAAGTGGGCGAGAAACAATTTAAAGCCTTATCTGATGTTAATTTTGAAGTAAAACCTGGGGAATTTGTTGGAATCATGGGTGCCTCAGGTTCGGGTAAAACTACTTTACTGAATATTTTGTCTACATTAGACACACCCACTAGTGGCCAAGTAGAAATTGCTGGTCAAGACATAACTAAATTAAATAACAATCAAATGGCCGACTTTCGGGCTAATAAAATTGGCTTCATTTTTCAAGACTTTAATTTATTGGAAAATTTAACAGCTTATGAAAATATCGCATTGCCATTAGCTTTGCAGAATAAAGCTACCAAGGAGATTAAACCAGCAGTAATGAGTATTGCTGAAAAACTTGGTCTTACGGAAATCTTGAATCATTATCCAACTGAATTGTCAGGTGGACAAAAACAACGTGTTGCGGCCGCTCGTGCTTTAGTACACAATCCTTCAATCGTCTTTGGTGATGAACCTACTGGTGCCTTAGATTCCAAGAGTGCTAGAGCTCTGTTAGATACGTTAACGAAAATCAATCGTGAAGATAATGTATCAATTTTACTGGTGACTCATGATCCGTTTTCAGCAAGTTTCTGTGACCGAATCCTCTTTATCAAAGATGGTGAAATCGGCCAGGAATTGAAAAAGGAAAAACGCAATCGAGCTGAATATTATCAAGAAATCCTAGATTCACTCGGAACATTTGCAGAATAGGGGGGTAAACATGTTAAACAAATTAGCTTTAAACGGTATCAAGCATCGGGCGCGTGATTACAGTGTGCTTTTTTCAGGACTGATGATTGCGGCAGCGATATTTTATATGTTCATGGCACTAGCCACGAATCAATCTTTCTTAAAATCTAATTCACCAGCCAGTGCAACAGTCTTTATTTTTGGTTTTGGAATCGTCTTGTTGGCAATCATCACGATCGTTTACATCAATTATGCCAATACCTTTCTCTTGAGTATGCGCCAAAAAGAGTACGGGATGTTCATGATGTTAGGTGCTAAAAGTAGTAAGATTTCGCAAATGATTTTCATTGAAACTTTATCAATTGGCGCCATTGCTACTTTGATCGGGTCAGCCATTGGAATTTTCTTGACCGGATTCGTTGGTAAATGGCTGATCAGTGCATTGGACATGCAGATCAAGCACTTCGATAGTTTTTATTTACCAGCTTTTCTTTGGACATTGGCTTTCTTCGTGATTATTTTTGCCTTTTCCGCTATCAGAAATGCAATCTCATTACGTCGCAGTAAAGTATTAACTTTATTGAATCGTGATAGCCAACCAGTAAAAATCAAACGTAACGGCGTTGTAAAAGCTGTTCAAGCAGTTTTAGGACTCATTCTCTTGGCTGTGGGATATTTAACCATGTATTTTGTTGGTCAACAGCCAGGTTTTATTTATTTAGGTATTCCCTTGGCTTTAATCACCATTGTTGGTGGAACTTACTTTACGATCAATTCACTTGTAACATTCGTCATCGTCGCTTTGAAACGTAATATTAAGTATTCTCAAAAAGGTTTGAATAATTTTACACTTTCACAATTGAGTTTTCGAATCAATGACTACACCAAGATTCTCTCAATGGTTTCGATTATGTTTGCCTTAGCTTTAGGCGCTATAACGGTCGGCTTAGGTTTCAACAATCAAATTGACAATGTGGTAAATGGACAAAGCTACTATGATGTCCAAGTTACCAATCCGGATGCTGCACAGCAGAAACGCATCCGTGGTTTACAAATTGACAAAGAGAATGTTTATACCTACAAAACAGACGCTAAAAATGTCTATTATCAAGCCAGTGAATTCAAGAAACAACCATTGGGTTATTCCAAAATCAATACTGAGACAATGGTCTCAAAGCACGCCACTTCAAGTGATCCTAGTAAAAATGACAATGCAAATTTTGCGTTGATGAATACAAGGTTGCCAGCACAAAGAACTAAAAATACTAAATTATTGAGTGATCAAGAGTATGCAGCAATCAAATCGCCAGAGACTAAGACAGTCTTAGTTAAGACGAATTCATTTAAGGGTAACTTGAATCAGATCAAAGCAATTTCAAAAGCTGAAAATCAACGTTATCCTGAATTAAAGACCGCCGGTGGCGATAAGTACAGTTCTTATACAATGATCAATGGTTTCTTCTCTGGATTAGAATTTATGGGCTTATTCTTGGGAATTGCCTTTCTAGCTATGCTTGCTAGTTGCTTGATGTTTAAGATTTTGTCTGGAGCTAGTGGTGACGTTAAGCGTTATAACATGCTTTATAAAGTTGGTACTCGTCAAAAGATGCTTCGTCAAACAATCAATAAGGAAATTGCCGTTTTGTTCTCTGTTCCTGCAATTCTAGGTTTGATTCATGTACTGGTTGGTTTACAGCTATTTAGTAAGATCCTTTACCAACCATACAGTCATATTGAGATTCCATTCATGATTTTCATCGTATTGTATTTGATTTATTACTTCGTTACTAGATACTTATACAAAAAAATCGTCCTTAAAAATTAAGATTAAATTATGTCAGATTGTTTCTAATAATCTGGCTTTTTTGTTTGTTCGTAAAAAAAATTTATTTTTGGAATTGTTGAAATGAATATTTAGATAAGATTGGTGTTATAGTTTGCGTGTAATCCTAGCCAGCTGAAAAAAGTCGAACATTTTATTCACAAAGAAGTTTTTTGTTGCTAAAAGTTCGGTTTAACATTAAAATTTTCTTAATATAAGTTTTAGAAAAATCTTTTATGAAGTAAGAAGGGAGATTTTATTATGTCTTCAATGATTGAATTCCGCAAGGTTCAAAAGTACTACGGAGATTTCCATGCCTTAAAGGACATCAACTTGGAAATCGATAAGGGTGAAACAGTTGTCTTAATTGGACCATCAGGTTCAGGAAAGAGTACTTTATCTAGAACTGTTAATGGTTTGGAAACGATCCAAGAGGGGCAATTGATCGTAAATGGTCGTGATATTGCAGACAAATCGACTGATATCAATCGTATTAGACGAGATGTCGGCATGGTTTTCCAACACTTTAATCTATATGCAAATAAAGACGTTTTGGAAAACATCATGTTAGCTCCAAGAATTGTCTTAAAAATGAATGAAGATGAGAATAAGAAACAAGCAATGGCCTTGTTAGATCGGGTCGGTCTGGCTGACAAAGCTCACAGTATGCCAGCACAGATCTCTGGTGGACAGCAACAACGTGTCGCTATCGCTAGATCTTTAGCTATGAAGCCTCGTTGCATGTTATTCGATGAACCAACTAGTGCGCTTGATCCAGAAATGATCGATGATGTTTTGGGAGTAATCAAGTATGTTACAAGCCAAAGCGATATGACTTCTTTGATCGTGACCCACGAAATGGGCTTTGCTCAAGAAGTTGCTAACCGGGTTATCTTCATGGCTGATGGACAAATCTTGGAAGATGATGACAAAGATACTTTCTTCAATCATCCAACTAATGAACGTGCACGTCAGTTCCTCAGCAAAATTATTAAACACTAGGGGGATAAGGATATGAAACGCTGGAAATATTTAGTATTAGTTATCACTTCTTTACTTCTAGCCGTTACATTATCAGCCTGTGGCTCCAAACCTCTGTCAGCACAAAATGTTTATGAAAATGATAAAAAATCAAAGACAGTGACATGGGGCGTCAAAGCCGATACAAAGTTGATAGGTTTGATTGATGTTAAAGACGGAAAAGAAAAAGGGTTTGAAATTGACTTGGCTAAAGCTATAACGAAGAAAATGTACGGCAAGAATGCTACAGCTAAGTTTGTTACCGTTACGTCACAGTCACGTATCCCCTTGCTAAAGAATGGTAATATCGATGCAATCATCGCTACAATGACCATAACGCCAGAACGTGAAAAAATTCTGGACTTCTCTAATTCATATTTTGACGCTGGTCAATCGATTTTGGTTAAAAATAACTCTTCAGTCAAGAAGGTTCAAGACCTAGATGGTAAGACCGTTATTGGTGTTGTCGGTTCTAACTCTGTTCAAAATGTGAAAAAATTCGCTCCAAAAGCGCAGGTTTTACAGTTGCCAGATTATGCTCAAGCCTTGACAGCTTTGAAATCAGGTCAAGGTGATGCTTTGACGACTGATAATGTCATCTTAGCTGGTATGGCAGTTAATAATCCAGGCTATAAATTGCAAGGTAAAGCCTTTACGACTGAACCATATGGTATCGGAATCAATAAAGGCCAAACTGAATTTAAGTCAGCTATCAATAAGGCTTTAAAAGAAGTTGAAGCTGATGGAACATACAATAAGTTAGTTATCAAATGGTTCGGTAATGTCCCAGGATTCAACTACAAGGAGGTGCTACGCAAATGATACATCTACTTACAGATAATTGGAGTGCGTTTATTAGTGGCTTCGGCTGGACCCTTTTATCAAGTGTCTTAGCACTATTCTTTAGTTTGATTATCGGTTCACTGTTCGCTATTTTGGAAGTTGTACCAAATAAGTTTTTAAGGGTAGTCGGGAGAGTCTACGTTGAAGTCTTCAGAAATATCCCCTTGTTGGTTATAACGATGTTCTTCTATTTAGTAATTCCGCTTTATGTCGTTAAGATCAATGGATTTACTGCCGGAACGATTGGACTGACGATTTATACATCAGCTTTTATCGCTGAAACAGTCCGTGCGGGAATCAATTCTGTTAACATCGGACAGATGGAAGCAGCACGTGGTCAAGGGATGACTTTCTGGCAAGCGATGCGTTATATCGTTTTACCACAGGCCTTCAAGTACGTAATCCCACCACTAGGTAACCAGTTCGTTAACTTAGTCAAAAATTCTTCAGTTCTAGCCTTTGTGGCTGGTTTTGATTTAATGTATCAAGGTAATGCCATTGCTTCAACGACCTTTGACACAGTCAATACCTACATCATTGTTGGTATTTTCTACTTGATCATTACTTTACCAATCAGTTATTACATGCAACATCTAGAAAGAAAATTAGCTTAGGAGGGGTATTATGCAAACTTGGATTGACGCTTACTCATGGATCAATATCAGATTCCTTCTCCAAGGCTTATGGATCACGATTTTGATCTCCGTTATATCGGTGGTTTTAAGTTTCATTTTTGGATCGATCTTAGGAATTATCCGTTATGCTAAGATTCCTTATTTCTCAAGAATTATCGGTCTGATCATTGATGTTATCCGAAATTTACCATTGCTGTTGATCATCTTCTTCGTTTACTTTGGATTGCCAGCATTTGGTTTCAAGCCGGATACGATTCCAGCCGCAATTTTGGCGATGACAGTCTTTGAATCGATGATGATTGCTGAAATTATCCGTTCAGGTATCTTGGCGGTTGATATCGGTCAGATGGAAGCTGCCCGTGCAATGGGGATGAAGATGTCGCAAGCTATGTGGCATATAATTCTTCCACAAGCTTATAAAAAAATGATTCCAGCCTTGGTTAGTCAATTTATTTCATTGATCAAGGATACATCTTTGGCCACAATCATTGTGGTTCCGGAATTAATGCAACATGGACAAGTCGTTTACGGACAAGATCCAAATTATATTATTCCAGTCTTCGTAGCGATGGCATTGATGTACTTTGTCGTTTGTTACGCATTGTCCATTTTGTCGAGAATTATCGATCGTCGGATGGCCTAAAATTAAAATAATGTTGACAGATCAAAATAAGCCTGTTATTGTTTAAGGCAATCGAATAAACACATATAAGTGTCTGAATCAATTAGTAATGTATCTGGGCGTAAGAAAGCCGGTGGTTGATGCGAACCGGTCAGGGTGCAGTTATGAAATACCAGACACGACTTGGTTTTCCAAGCGGAATAAGAGAGCCGTTATTCTCAAGAGTGGAGTAATAGTTTATTTAACTATTCTCAAGCTGGGTGGTACCACGGTAAATCGTCCCTGTTGCATATGTTTGCAGCAGGGACTTTTTTTATACAAGGGGTATTGAAAATGATGATTAATACATGCGGTGGTAATCCTCGATATTGATTTTTCAGTTGAATGTAAAAACAATTTTGGAGGAAAGATAATGAACAAGAGTAAAAAAGCGATTAGTTTTAGAGAAGCCGTTACAATTTTGGTTGTGATGTTAATAGTTTTAGGTTTTGGTGTTATCAAGTTTGGTTTATCACCACAGACACCGGTTTTAGTTGTCATTGGCCTATTGATTCTGTGGAGTAAAGTCCGTGGCAACAGTTGGGACGACATTTTTGATGGAATAACTGAAGGCGTAAAGAATGGTATCATTCCCATTTTCATTTTTATTTTAATTGGGGCTTTGATCGGTACATGGATTGCTGCCGGAATCATTCCTTCGATGATGGTTGCAGGTTTTCATCTGATCTCAGTACAATGGTTCGTACCTTCTGTCTTTCTTGTCTGTGCTTTGATAGGAACGTCAATTGGGAGTGCTTTTACTATCATTTCAACTATTGGGATTGCTTTGTTTGGAATGGGACAAACCCTCGGTATGAGTCCAGCTTTAGTTGCTGGAGCCATCATTTCCGGAGCTATCTTTGGTGATAAGACATCACCATTGTCCGACTCAACTAACTTAGCTTCAGCCATTGCTGAAGATGATTTATTTGATCATATTAAGAACCTGATGTGGACTACGATTCCTGCCTTTATCATTTCTTTGATTCTTTACGCAATTTTAGGCAATGCCGGTTCAAATGCTAGTTTGAGTAAAATTGATACGACATTAAATATTTTGAACAGCCACTTTGTCATTACTTGGTGGGCTCTTTTACCAATCGCACTATTGTTCTGTTGCGCCATATTAAAAGTGCCAGCCATCGCTACTTTGATTTTGAATATCACCGTTACAGTTGGAATGATTTTTGTAGAAAAGCCTAATACACCAATTAAAGATATCGCTGGTTTCATCGAGAATGGCTTTGTCTCAAAAACTGGTAATGCTAGTGTCGATGCTTTACTGACTAGAGGTGGGATCACCTCAATGATGGGTACTGTTTCCTTGATTTTCCTTACTTTGTCATTAGGTGGATTATTGATGAAATTCGATGTGATTCAGACCGCTATGACGCCACTAGCTAAGAAGTTGAAGACACCAGGATCAGTCGTTACAGCCACGATTTTATCCGGAATCGGTGTTAATATCTTCGTTGGTGAACAATACTTGTCAGTTATCTTACCAGGTAAAGCTTTCAAACAAACTTTCAACGAACGTGGTTTGGACAACTTAGCTCTAAGTCGGGTGCTTGAAGATGGAGGGACCGTAATTAACTACTTGATTCCTTGGGGTGTTGCCGGTGCCTTTGCTGCCAATACCTTAGGAGTTCCAACCTTAGCCTTCTTGCCATTTTGTTTCTTTAGTTTGTTATCACCAATCCTCTCAATCATCAGTGGATTTACCGGTATCGGATTGAAACGTTTAACTAAGACAGTTAAAACTGATAAGAAAGTTGCGACTGTCTAACAATTGATCAGTAAATAAGATATTCTAAGAGCAGAGATGCTCTTTTTTATTTACAAAAGTATGAGGTATTTGAGGGGGAAGTTGCGATGAGTCCATATGAACAAGTGAAGGCAGAATTAGATAAGTTAAAAATAAACTATGAAATTGTTGAACATCCGGCCGTCTACACTGCACAAAAAGCAGACGAGTATATTGAGGGTAAAGATTGTATTCGAACCAAATCACTCTTTTTGACCAATAATAAGAAAAAAGCCTTTTACTTAGTTTTTATGGCTGATGATAAACGTCTTGATATGAAACATTTTGGTGAGTTGATTGGCGAAAAACATCTAAAGTTTGCTTCAGAGCAATTATTGCTGGAAAAATTAGGTTTAAAGCCAGGTTTTGTTTCAATCTTCGGACTGCTGAATAACCGGGAAAAGGACGTTCAAGTTTATTTTGAAAAAGATATTGTTGGCCAGAAGCCATTGACCTTTCATCCGAATGATAATACTAAGACGTTGTTTCTTGGGATGGAGGACTTGGAAAGATTCTTGGTTGATTTGGGGTATGATTACAAGATAATTTAAGTGATATTTGTTATCAGCTACAGTAAGTTTCATGATTATAGAATAATGGTCTAGAAGTCATTTTGATTTCTAGACCATTATTTTTTAATCTATAAATTGTAATCTAGCTTTTATCCTTAGAAATGCAATTGGGGTAATAAGGTCTTAACCAGAGCGATCAAGTTTTGAATTTCGGTAGAATTAGCTAATTTTGGATTGATTAAATAAAATTGATTACAAAAATCACTTGTTAGCTGTTCATATGGTAATAACGTATCAGTAATGGAGCGTTTAGCCACAATAGCTTTTCCAATTCGTCTAGAGACCAATTTAATTATTAAGTTATTGTCGTTTACTTTGATAATTTTGGTTGGACGAATATGATGTTCGTTGAAGTATTTATCAGTATATTCACGTTGGGTAGAACCAGTTTTTCCAATTATCCATTCCGGGCTATCAATATCGCCTGCTAAGACTAATTCATCAGTGGCAAAAGATACTTGTTCAATGTCATGAGTCACAATAGGTTTTTCAATAATACCGAAGTCTATTTCTCGTTTAGTGATTTCTTCAAGAATCTTTTCAGAATCAGCTGTGATTAATTCGAAGTCAAAACGATCGAAATATTTCTTTAAACTATCCATTAATGGCGGAATAACATGATTAGCGGTGGTTTGAGAGGCTCCAATAACGCATTTGATACGGTTACTACGATGTTTTTTTACTAAGTGATTTAGGGAATTTTCCCAATTGTTCAGTACTATTTGTGAATCACGATAAAATCGGTTTGCATTTTCAGTAGGTACTAGTCCCTTATTACCATTACGTTTGAATAATTGAACACCTAGCTCTTCCTCTAGTTTTTTTATTTGAATCGAAACACTTGGTTGAGTGACGTATAATTCCTTAGCTGCACGTGTGATGCTTCGCGTTTCATATACTTTTTGAAAGGCAACAATGTCTCTAAACATAAGTTTTTACCTCGATATAAATATTATTTATGTAGCGATATATAAATATAATAACGGCTTAATATTGTGATTAAATTATAATATAAAAATATCGGTACGAGTGTGGTAAGACTGATAGATGGTAACTAATGAATAAAGTAAAAGATTTTTTTCACAAGGATGTATTGGAATATCAACCGTGAATACGATTACATATTAATATAATTTATGATAAATTAACACCATAAACACGCGTGTACTAAGAATGGAAGGTGCTGAGGCTGATGATTGGAAAAAATATGAAGAAATATGGCTTAAATGCTAAACAACCAATTATTGGATTGATGGTCTTTGTTTTAGTAATTATTTGGGCAATATTTTTAAACTCAGAGGCAAGTAAATTGCCAATGGCTCTGTTTGCGGGTTTGATGTTAGGTTATGTTTTGACAAGATCTAGATTTGGGTTTGCAGGTGGAATTAAAAGGGTATTTTATCGTGGAGAAGCTAGTTTAACCAATGCACTCCTTGTTATGTTTGCAATTACAGCAGTTGTTAATATTGGAATTCAATGGGCTGCTGCCAGTAAAGGTGCTCTACCCGCATGGCAAGTTACAAGTGAAACGCAGTCCATTATTCCAGGAACTCAAAATGTTAGAATGGGAAATATTTCAACGGCATTGGGAGGCTTCCTATTTGGAATTGGAATGATGCTAGCTGGTGGATGTGCTAGTGGAACCCTATCAGATTTTGGTGAAGGTGAAGGACATTCTTGGATAGCATTGCCATTTTTTGTTTTAGCTGCTGCGCCAGGACAAAAATTAGGATATGATTTGGACCAGTCTGCTATTGGACAAATAGGTATCAAAGCGTGGATGCCACAGTATATCGGTTATGGTGGTTCAATAGCCGTGACCTTATTAATATTCCTTGGACTATATTATTTGACCAAGAAATATGAAAATCATAAAAAGGAAATGGGAATGTATTCAGATCCAAAGTCTGACTATTTAGACTTTGAAAAGCCTATAAACGATAATGCAAAGGTTATTAAATTTTTCTCATGGGAAACATATCATAAATTCTTTGTTGAAAGATGGAGTTTTATAACTGGAGCCATAGGTATCTCAATTGCTGCAATTTTTATTTTAATAACAACTGGTAAAGCATGGGGAGTTACCACACCATTTGTCTCACTAGATCAAAAATTTTTAGGACTATTCGGAGTAACATTTACTTCACCTGCTTTTGATGAAACGGCGGAAGCAATGAAGGGCAGCTTATTAGTAGATGGTGGAACGATTAGAAATATTGGATTAGTCTTAGGAGCATTTTTAGCATTTTTGATGGCTGGTAGATTCTCTATGAAGTTTAATTTTACAAAAAAAGATATTTTTATTTATGCTACAGGGGGATTACTAATGGGTTTAGGTAGTCGTTGTGCACGTGGATGTAATATTGGTGCTCTTTACTCATCCATTTGTAATTTCTCAGTTCATGGATACGTGTTCATGTTTTTCCTAATATTAGGAGGCATGGTTGGTATTAAGTTGTTTGAAGGTAAAGTTGATTTGTTACCAAAATATTTAGTTTCAGATGGTGTTGAATAATTATATTAAAAGGAGTGGCTTTATAATGGATAACAAAAAAATTGTTGTAGTAGGTGGAGTTGCAGGAGGTGCATCAGCAGCAGCTCGTGCACGTAGATTAGATGAATTTGCAGAGATTACAATGTTCGAAAAAGGACCAGATGTATCGTTCTCTAATTGTTCATTGCCATATCACTTAAGTGGATTGGTTCCAGACGCCGACAGCATAGTCATGATGACTCCAAAACAGTTTAAGGATCAATATGCTATTGATGCTGAGGTTAACTCTGAGGTTATTAATGTTGATCCTGAGAAAAAAGATGTTGAGGTCAAAAATACACAGACAGGTGAAATAAAACATGTTACCTATGATGAATTAATTTTGTCACCAGGCGCTAATCCAATCATGCCAAGCAGTATCAAAGGAATTGATCATGATAATGTCTTCTCGGTCAGAAATGTTGTTGATATAAAAAAGATCAAAACTTACTTGGATGTCAATAAAGTGACTGATGTTGCGATTATTGGCGGTGGATTTATTGGTTTGGAAGTATGTGAAAACTTAGCTCAAACGGGGACAAAAGTTTCCCTAATTGAAGCAGCTAGTCATGTTATGGGAACAATCGATGATGACTTTGCTCAATTAGTTCATAAAGAACTTTATGATCATGGTGTTAACGTTATTTTAGATGATGGTTTAGCCGAAATTAATGATGATAGTATCAAATTAGGTTCAGGCCGTGTCATCAAGTCTCAAGCAGTTATAGTAGCTATTGGTGTAAAACCAGATACAACTTTGGCAAGTAAGATCGGCTGTAAGTTAGGGTTAACAGGTGGCATTGCTGTTGATCAACACTATCAAACATCAATCCCTAACATTTATGCAGTTGGTGATGCAATTGAAGTTAGTCACATGTTAACACGTAAAAAGACTCGTTTAGCATTGGCTTTCCCAGCTCAAATGGAAGCAAGAGACGCGATTGACCATATTTATGGTAGAACTGTGGAAACAAGAGGCTTTATTGGCTCACAAGCCATTCATATTTTTGATATCAATGTTGCTTCAACCGGATTAACGGAAAGTGAATGTCAAAAAGATGGTATCGACTATCGTACTGCGGTAGTTATTCCTAAGAGTAGAGTTGGTTTAATGCCTGATGCAACGCCGTTATACTTGAAACTTATTTTTGGCTATCCAAGTGGCGAAGTTCTTGGGGCTCAAGCCATTGGCAAATCAGATGTTGATAAACAAATTGATATTATTGCAACAATGATTTCTATGCATGGACATATTTCAGATTTAACACATCTAGAAGTTTGTTACTCACCTTGGTTCAGTACCGCTAAGAATGCCGTTAATATGGCCGCTTTAGTTGCTGAAAATGTTTTGAACGGAGAATTCAAACAAGTACAAGTTAGCGATATTCGTAAATTAGTAGAAAATGGAGCCTTTATCCTTGATGCACGTGAACCGAAGGAATATGAAGAAGGACATATTATTGGTGCTGTAAATATTCCATTAAGTCAATTCCGTCAAAGATTAGATGAAATTCCAACAGATTGTCCAGTTTATGCTCATTGTTTAGTAGGACAACGTAGTTATAATCTGGTTCGAGCTTTGAATAACCGCGGTTATAAAAATGTTATCAATATTGCAGGATCATATTTGGACCTTTGTGAATATGAATATTTCAAAGATCAAACTACAGATCGTAAACCAATTGTGACAAACTATCGTTTTGATTTATTGTAATTAAGTAGGGGGTGATGAAATGAAGAAAAAATCATTACTAATAACGACTTGTGTTTGGGTCGTCTTATTAGCAATCTGGTTCTTGGTCACCAACTTAAAATTGGTCTCACCAATCCTCTTTCCATCACCACAAGATGTTTGGTTCACGTTTACTAGTATTTTGGTACACGGCTATAACAATATTTCCTTCTGGCAACATTTAGGTATCACCTTGTTTCGACTTTTCTCAGCTTTGATCTTGGCAATCATCACAGCAGTTCCATTAGGACTAGCTTCAGGGATGTCAGAATGGGTCCATGCAATCGTTGATTCTCTGATCCAGTTTTATCGTCCAATCCCACCTTTGGCCTACTATACGATTTTGATTTTATGGTTAGGTATCGGCGAGGGTTCAAAAATAATCTTGCTGTATTTAGCAGCTTTTGCACCGATATATATCGCTTGCGTTGAAGGTGTTCATCACTTAAATCAAGACTATGTTTTGAGCGCTAAGTCACTAGGAGCAGACAAGTGGTCGATCTTCAAATGGGTCATTTTCCCAGGTTCATTACCGGATATTTTTACCGGCATCAGAACAGCTATGGGTGTATCATTTTCAACTTTAGTTGCTGCGGAAATGGTTGCTTCAACATCTGGTATCGGCTGGATGGTGATCGATGCTTCGAAATATTTGAAGAGTAGCGTTATGTTCATGGGTATCTTTATTCTTGGTGGATTAGGTTTATTGCTAGATTGGCTACTACAGTTGCTGGAAAGAAAATGGATCTTCTGGAAGGGTAAAGACTGATGAAACGGTTAGTTAAATTTGTTCTTGTAGGAATGATTTTGTTACTGACTGTCAATCTGAGTAGTTGCTCTACCAAGAATAAAACGAAACCCAATGAAGTCAGAATTGGCATTCTCAATACACCTAATGATGTGGCTGTGGCTAGAAATAAGGGCTATTTTCAAAAAGCCTTTCCGAATAAAAAAGTCAGTTTCATCACCTTCGATTCAGGAGTCGATGCTAACAAAGCATTGATGTCTGGCGGCGTTGATTTCGCTACAATGGGTGATACTAACGGCATCGTAGCACTGACTGCTGGGATTCCTGTGAAGTTACTGTGGATCAATGAAATGTGTGGCAGTAACGAGTCTTTGATCGTCAAAAAGAACTCTGGAATCAAGTCGGTTGCTGATTTAAAGGGTAAAAAGATTGCGACGCCGTTTGCCTCGACTTCGCATTACAGTTTGATGATCACTTTAAAAAGAGCTGGTTTAGAACATAAAGTGAAGCTATTAGATATGGATACGCAAAATATTGTTGCAGCTTGGAAGCGTGGCAATATCGATGCTGCATATACGTGGCAACCGACTTTATCACAATTACAAGCTGACGGACGCGTGTTAGTGGACAGTTCTGATTTATCAAAAGCTGGTTATTCAACGGCTAATATTACTTTAGTCAGCAAGGCTTTCTTGAAGCAGCACCCAGCTGATGTTAAAAAGTTTGTTGGCGTTTTATCAAAAGCACACCAATTACGAAAAAACGATTACGAAACAACCGTCAAGTCGGCGGCTAAACAAACTGGTATCAGTAACGGGGATGCTGATAAACAGATGTGTGGTACCACTTGGCCATCACTCAATGAAGAATATTCAGCTAAGTATTTAGGTCAAAAAAATCAGTTAGGACAATTTGTCGTCGAAATGCAACGGGCTGGAAAATTCATGTCTGGACAACAAACTATCAGCTATGCGCCGACATTGACACAGTTCAGAAAATTCGTTTATCAGGAGGGGGAATAAGATGGAATTAGTTAAAGCATTAGATCTATCGATCAAGTACCCTCACTCTGATGAACCAGTGATCGAGAAAACTAATTTTACGATTGCTCAAAATGAGATCTTCGTTTTAGTTGGACCATCTGGCTGTGGCAAAAGCACTATCTTGCAAGCTTTAGCTGGTTTTATCAAAGCCCAGGGAACTTTAACGATGAACGGAGAACCAATCACTAGCCCTGACTGGCAACGAGGTGTCGTTTTTCAAAACTCTTCGTTATATCCTTGGTTTACAGTTAAGGACAATGTCGGTTTTGGCTTGAAAGCTAGAAAATTTTCTCAGACGGAAATCAATCAACGAGTAGCTTACTTGTTGGATCTGATTGGACTGAGTGATCAAAGCAATACCAAAACTTTTGAATTGTCTGGGGGGATGAGGCAGCGAGTTGCTATTGCCAGAGTTCTAGCTAATAAATCACCATTGTTGTTGATGGATGAACCATTTGGTGCTTTGGATGCCTTTACTAGAGCGAAGATGCAACAATTGATCTTGGATATTTGGCAAAAAGAAAATACGAGTATTTTCATGATCACCCACGACTTAAATGAAGCGATTCGTTGTGGCAATCGGATTGCTATTATGAATGCTCATGATAAAAAAATCGTTCAGATCAAAGATAATCCATTTCAAAATACTGATCTGTCACAATTAGATGATTTTGAATTGGAAAGAAAGATAGATGTTTATCGTAAAAGCATTTTAGAAATTATTAATCAATAAAAAATTTCCTATCAAGACAAAATTTAATCGTCCTTGATAGGAATTTTTTTGTTATAGAACAGATACAATTAATTACATGAAACATATAAAATAATCGCGGTACAACAACTTTCTGTCACGTGCGATAATGGCACAAAGGAGGCTTGCAATGAAAAAAACACTAATGATCGTTGTAGCTTTATTAGTATTTACCTTACCGCTATCCGCTTACAGTGTTAATTCTTTAAAAAGTATTGATAAGAAATCTTTACGGTCCGAAATGGTCGCTCAGTCAGCAACGGTTATTCAAAAAAATCAACGTCAGTGGCACAAAGAAATTTTCGATTCGAAAGTTAAGGTCGTGCATAGCGCCGGATTCACGGATGAATTTAATACAACTAGTTTGACCTTAGATCAGCTACAGAACCATAATCAGTCAGTCATCAAAGGTACCGTCTATAACTTACAAAAAATGAATAGTCCCAAGAATATGGCTTATACGAAAGCTAAGATTCATGTCGACAAAGTCATCAGTGGCGATAAAACCATGCAAGGTAAGAATATTTATTTAGTCTTTGACGGTGGCTTAGTATCGTTTAATCATTGGTACACTAAGGAACAATCTAAGAATGCGGAACGGGAATTGTTTGTTAAAAATGATGAATTTCCGTTACCTGCGATCGGTTCAAAAATTATTACTGGCCTTATTCCCAATCATTTAGATGAACCATCAGATCATAACGCCGTTTTGAAGCAGAGCGGCTTTACGATTCACAATTCATATACGATTAGCAATCCGAAATACAACTTATGGATCAAAAATACTTCCGCAAAAGAGTTTCAATTGAATAATCCTAAGTTGAAAGAGAAGACTAACAATCCGTTGATCCGAAAATTGCAGAGTTTAACTAAGCAGCTCAATCAGAAATACAATAAATAGCGGTTTTCCATACCTAAAAGGTATACTTGCTAATGAATAATAGGTATTATACATTTCAATAAATTGGCGCCATACTAAAGATGTTCTCTTGTGAGAATGTCTATTTTTTTACGAAAGGTGACGTTAGAATGGATTATCAAAAATTAGGTAATACGGGTTTAGATGTTTCTCGAATTTGTCTAGGGACGATGGAATTTGGTCGACCAGAGTCAGGGATGTTTCCTTGGGCAGTTGATTATGATCAGAGTGAAAAAGTAATTAAAGAAGCGTTGAATTTAGGTATTAATTTTTTTGATACAGCTAATATATATTCACATGGCGACAGTGAAGAATATGTCGGTAAAGCTTTGAAGAAAAACGCCAACCGTGATGAAGTCGTCGTGGCTACCAAAGTGTTCTTCAGTCCTTCCGATAAGCCTAATCAAGCTGGACTATCTCGCAAAGCAATTATGTCGCAAATTGATCAAAGTCTAGAACGTCTGGATATGGATTACGTTGATCTATACATCATTCATCGTTGGGATTACAATACACCAATCGAAGAAACAATGGAGGCTTTGCATGATGTGGTTAAAGCTGGCAAGGCTAGATATATCGGAGCTTCAGCTATGTATTCATGGCAATTTGAAAAAGCCCAAGCCATTGCTAAAGCACACAACTGGACCCCATTTGTTTCGATGCAGAATCATTTGAATTTGTTGTATCGGGAAGAAGAGCGTGAGATGATGCCATTGTGTGAAGATCAAAATATCGCTGTCACGCCATACAGTCCATTGGCTTCAGGCCATTTAACTCGTACAACATGGAATGCAGCTACCAAACGTTCGCAAACTGATAAAGTAGCTGTCAGCAAGTACGATCAAGCTGAGATTAATGATATGGAAATTGTTAAGCGAGTTCATGAAGTTGCTGATAAATATCAAGCAACAATGGCGCAAGTAGCACTAGCATGGCTGTTGCAAAAGAAACAAGTTGTTGCTCCAATCATTGGCGCTACGAAACCAGATCACTTGGCAAGCTCAGTTGATGCCTTGGAATTGAAGCTGACTTCAGAAGATGTAGCTTACCTCGAAGAACCATATCAACCTCATGCAGTCGTTGGCGCTTTTTCCAAACAAAATCACGATTATACACGTTAAGGAGAAGTTTATGAAAATTGACAGTTTTGCCCATGTTTTGCCGATTGGTTTACTTAAACAGCTGCAACATGCTGTACCTGATATTATCGAACAAAATCCTTTTTTGAAGATTCCGGCTTTAACTGATATGACGATTAGAAAAGAGTCTTTCCCTACAGATGTAAAACAAATCATTTCTAACGTCAATCTGAATCCAGAAGATTACTTAGATGGTGCAAGTTCTAGCAAGTTATGTATTGCTGTGAATGAAGAACTACTTCAGTTAGTTCATGATAATTCTGATATTTTTACGAAGGCTGTCGCAATGGTACCAATGAATAATATCCCTAAAGCTGTACAAATAATTGAACAACAAGTAAAAGGTCAGTTTGTAGGAATCCAACTCTTTACAAGGGCTTTAGGTAAGTCGATTGCTGATCCGGAGTTTGAAGCGGTCTTTGAAACGATGGCAAAAAAAGATTTGCCGATTTTTTTACATCCAGTTTTTGATGATAGGAAACCAGATAACAATATTACTTTTAGTTGGGAATATGAATTGACACAAGCAATGTACCAAATTGTTCAAGCGGGTTATTTTGAAAAATACCCTAACTTAAAAATCATCGTTCATCATGCTGGAGCGATGGTGCCATTTTTTGCTGGTCGGATCAAATATACGATGTCAGAACAACAATATGAAGATTTTCAAAAGTTTTATGTCGACACGGCTATTTTGGGCAATCCTAAGGCATTAGAGCTAGCAGTCGATTTCTTTGGTGCTGATCATGTGTTATTTGGAACGGATGCACCTTTTGCCGTGATGCCAAATGGTGATACATCAGAAATTATTCAGGCAATTGCACAGATGAATGTTTCAAAAGCGATTAAAGAAGATATTTATAATAATAATATTTTGAAATTGATTTAAGAGAGGGATACTAATGCCAAAAACACTTTATCTCATGCGCCACGGTCAAACTTTATTCAATCGACAACATAAGATTCAAGGTGCTTGTGATTCACCACTGACAACTCAAGGGATTGCTGATGCCAAATCAGTTGGACAGTATTTTCAAACAAAAGGAATTGCCTTCGATCATGCTTACACTTCAACTCAGGAACGAGCTGAGGATACTTTGAAATTAGTTACTTCACAACCATATCAGCGGTTAAAAGGTTTAAAAGAATGGAATTTTGGTGAGTTTGAAGGTGAGAGTGAGCGTCTAAATCCGCCATTTGATCCTAAAGTCGGTTCGATGGGGGATGCTTTCGTACCTTATGGTGGTGAGGGGGCAGATCAAGTTCAAGCTAGAATGGTCAAGACATTGACGAACGTAATGCAACAAGAAGACAACCAGCAAGTTTTAGCGGTCGGTCATGGCGGTGCCATCTATTTGTTTTTGAAGCAGTGGCTATCTTTGGATGAAATCGTTAAACATACTGATCTGCACAATTGTACGGTTCTGAAATTTAGTTTTGACGGTCATGATTTTACTTATGAAACGACGATCAATGTTGTCTAGACGAAATATGATAAACGAAAAAGACCCTGATTCCATGGAATCAAGGGCTTTTCTAGGCAATTTTCTAGTTATTCATTAATTCAGATAGCAATTCTTTAGCTGACTCGTGCAAACTGTCTTTTGACTTGTCATAGCCAAGGTGAGTATAGGTCTCGCCGACATAAACGTTATCTTGATAAAGTTTATTGAAGACTTTGTCGATAATTGGACGAGTTTTTGCTTCTTCTTGAACTGGTCCGAATGGGTTAGCGAAGAAAGTCGTACTCATACCGACTTCATCAGTTGTACCCAAGGCCTTACGTTTACCAGCAATGAAGGTAGCCTTAGCTTTTTCTTCATTAGGGAACTGGTGCAAGCCAATTTCAGCATCGTAGTTATTAGCATAAACCCACATGTCGATTGAATGGTGTTCAACAACGTGCTTGTATGTATTAGCAGGTAGAATAACTCGAGCGTTCTTTAATTCAGGGTTCAAGTAAATTCCCCGATCCATGTTATTAAAGGCTACAGAGCTGCTCAAATCATCCAATCGAACGAAAGCTCCAGTTTCGGTTCCTTGAGCATAGACATTACCGTCATCGTCGAAAGCAAAACTACCCATATCATCAAAGATAGTTTCGATGTTGATGATCTTGTCATCTGCGACTTCTTGTAAGGCTTCGATTGATTCAGATTTTCCAGCACCAGAGTCTCCAAAGAAGACAACGGACTTAGTTTTACCATTCGAGAAGCTGATTCGAACCATTGAGCCGTGGATAGGTAGATTATTTTCATAAATCATATGTAAATTGTGAACTGTCAGACACATTTTCTTCATATAACCAAAGTAGGTTGTCTTGTCGTTATATGGAACTTCCCCGATCCAGATGTCATTTTCCTCGTCGTGATAGTAATGGCTGACATTTCCTTCGGTTTCTTTAAGACCAAAGAGGATGATCTCGTCAGGTTTCTTACCGGCAACGCTAGCTTCATCTGCGACTTCGAACAAATTGGCTAGAGCAATACCACTGACAAAGTAGTCACGATGGAAGTAAATGAAAGCTAAACTTTCACCAATCTTAGCTGGGAAGCAGTACCAGTCATTTTGGGAACCGTCGAATTTTTCAATGGGATTGTCATTGACAGCACTGAAAACACCCTCACGCTTGTTACTCTTAGTGTGCATCATCATTGGGGGACGCATCATAATCGTATCTAAGAAACGGATACTTTGTAGTGATTGGTATTTGGCAGGCATGTCCCATTTAATTGATTGTGTTAGGACGCAGGCGTTAGTACCAGCGTTGATTTGGCGATATGCACGATTTGAAAAACCTTGTAGTTTTTCTTCAATAGCTCGATATAAACGAATAACGACCTCGTTGAAACGATTATCGATATTCATAAAATTGCCCTTAACGATAGCACTGCTATGTTTATTGATCAGAGAAACTCTAAAGTATGAACGGTAATATGAATAGAAATCTTCAATACTAGTTAAGATCTGTTCATTACCATATTTTTCATATGCGGGTTTATCGTCAATTAAAATAGCTTTCAAAATATTAATGTAAGTATCGGCAGCTAAGCCTTCAACTTTGTTAGTTACAGCAAGTTGACTTTCCTCAAGATAGAGGGCAACTAAATTATGGAAACCTTGGCTATTGATCAACTGAAAGACATCAGAAATATACTCCTCGTTGTAATTAATTACAGCAACTGATCGATTAGGATTGATGTAGAATGCTTTTGATTCGATAGCGTCGATTGAGTCAGACATATGTTAAAGTTCTCCTTTCAAATATAAGCTTAATAATCAGTTTATAGCATTTCTCAGCAAACTGATAGCTAAAATTAGAACTAATTTAATATTAGAAATATTTAAAAAAGCCAATTAGCGGCAACCACAATCAATTTGAATTTCGATTTGAAATATTTCAAATAAAAAAATTATTTGATTAAATTGATTGTAATCCTGGAGGAGAGCAAGGGTTACTTTCTGAAAAAATCAAAAATCATTTTCAGAGTGACAGATAACAATACTTATTTGCACAAAATCTATGCCAAAAGTTTTTTGATTTTTTTAAGTGATTCATTATTGTAAATATAATCGCCTAAATTGAGGCATTTGTGATCAAAAAATATATTCGTTTTTATTGAATTATGATGATTTAATACCAAAAATAAAAATTAAAGCGTTTACAAAACAAAAAATGCTCGTTATAATAATCCATGTAAGTTGAATAAAAAGTTGGATTGTTACTATTAAATTAGGCATGACCATGAGCTTCCCACAAAGGGCGAAGTTTATGGTCATTTTTTTTATGAAAGGAGGGGATGCTTTGTTAGTAGTAAATCGTGTTTATAATAACAACACAGTTCTGGTGGATGTTGGAAATAAAGATCAGGCAATTATTCAAGGTAAAGGTGTTGGATTTCAGAAGCGACACGGAGATGATATTTCACCCAAGGCGGTGGAAAGAATTTTTTATTTGAATACTAATGAAGCTAAAGAGAGATTTGGCACCTTATTGAAAGATGTACCTATAGATATTACAATGACCAGTTTTGCTATTATCGAAATGGCTAAGCAAACCTTCCACTATCCTGTTCTTGATTATATTTATGTAACATTAACTGATCACATATCACAAACTTACAAACATTTGATGTCGGGTAAATATCAAAAAAGTAGTGCACCTGATATTCGTGATAAGTATCCAGTTGAATATGAAATTGCTGACAGAGCGGTTGAGATGATCAATCATGATCTGAATGTGCATTTTCCTCGGGATGCAGCTCAACCAATTGCCTTACATTTCATCAATGCTCATGGTACTGAGGCAACCGAAGATATGGAAAAATTCGACGACAAAGACTTTGGCACTAGTGTTAATAAAATTGTTCGTGCGGTTTTTTCAGAATATGGGATTACGAGAAATATAACTAACCAAAATTATTTTGATCGACTAATGATCCATTTACAGTATTTGGTTGCACGGATACAAACCAATGAGCAGGATAAGCGTATTTTGAATCAAGATATTGAAGCTGATTTTCAAAAACTTTATCCAAAATCATACAAAATAGCTAATGAGATTTGTAACAAAATTGAATCTCGACTGAACATTACATTAAATGATAACGAATTAGTTTATTTTGTGATTCACATTCAACGGTTAATTCAAGAAAAATAAAATTCTAGGAGGTCAGAAATGGCAACTAAAGAAGAAATATCAATGACAGGATTTTCAATCGTCGCCTATGCGGGTGATGCTAAAACTAGCTTGATTGAGGCATTGCAACACGCTCAAAAAGGCGAATTTGATAAAGCTAATGCTTGTGTTGAGGAGGCTAATCAGTCGATTGTTGATGCGCACAATGAACAAACGAAGCTTCTGAGTAAAGAAGCAGGTGGCGAGGATATGGACGTCACTTTTATCATGGTCCATGGTCAAGATACTTTGATGACAACGATGATGTTGCTTGATGAAGTTAAATTTTTCATTGATGAGTATAAGCGAATTGATAAGATTGAAAAGAATTTAGGTATGAAATAAAAGGAGGCTATGCTATGGATGTTGAATTAAATCGTGTAAAGAAGTTACCAAAAAACTTTGTGTGGGGTGGAGCAACCGCCGCATATCAAGTTGAAGGGGCTACGAAGGCTGATGGTAAAGGTAAAACGATGTGGGATGATTATCTAAAAGCTCAAGGTCGTTTTTCGCCTGATCCAGCAAGTGATTTTTATCATTTATATCCTGAAGATATTGCGTTGTCCAAGAAGTACGGATTAAATGCGATTCGAGTCTCAATTTCTTGGACAAGAATTTTTCCAGAAGGATACGGCAAGCCTGTTCAAGCTGGAGTAGATTATTATCATAGACTGTTTAAAGAATGCTTAGACAACGGCATTGAGCCATATGTATCACTTCATCATTTTGATTCACCTAAAACTTTGTTTGATGATGGTGATTGGTTAAATCGTAAAAATATCGATTATTTTGTCGATTACGCTAAATTCTGTTTTGATGAATTTACTGAAGTTAAACATTGGTTCACCATCAATGAATTGATTTCCTTGGCTTATTCACAATATATTCAAGGAAACTTTCCACCAAACCATAGATTTGATGTGACTAGCGCTATTCAAGCCGAACACAATGAATTATTAGCTCATGCCCGAGTAGTTAACTTATTCAAAGATGGAAACTATGATGGAAAGATAGGCTTGATTCATGTTCTTCAACCAGTTTATCCATATCCTAATACACCCGAGAATCAACATGCGGCAGATCTTAGCGATGCCTTCATGAATGCCTTTCTACTAGATGGAACCTTTAAAGGTGAATACACAGATAAGACTATGAAGCTGATCAATGAAATTTTGGATGCTAATGATGCCAAATTAGATATTGAACCTGGTGATATGGATATCTTGAAGAAGGCTTCTACCAGAAACGATTACTTTGGTTTGAATTATTATCAACCATCATTCTTTGCTGCATACGATGGTGAGAGTACAAACCATTTCAACGGAACTGGTGAAAAGGGAACATCATCATTCAAATTCAAAGGAGTTGGTCAAGCAGTTAAGAATCCTGATATTCCAACAACAGATTGGGATTGGAATATTTATCCAGAAGGTTTGTACGATATTTTGAAGAGAGTCAGTTCACAATATCCAGAAAGTAAGGAAATTTTTATTACAGAAAATGGTTTGGGTCTAAAAGAAGAATTGCCAGCTGGTGCTACTCAAGATACGATCATTAATGACGACAAACGAATTGATTTTGTTGATCAGCATATGGAAGCAATTTTGAAAGCACGTAGTGAAGGAGTTAATGTAAACGGTTACTTTATTTGGTCGCTACAAGACCAGTTCTCTTGGGCTAATGGTTACAATAAGCGTTATGGTTTATTCTTTATAGACTTTGCAACACAAAAACGATACATCAAGAAGAGTGCACTTTGGTATAAGGCACTCGCTGATACAATGAAATAATAGCTTCTAGTTGTGGATTGTTACTATTAAATTAGGCATGACCGCAGTTGGGATATAGTGGGGAAAACTATATTCTGCTGCGGTCATTTTTTGTGCAATTTATTCAGCATAATAAAAAAGGGGTGTCATTATGCAATTTATTATCGATCGACTAGAGAAACATCAGAAATTCTTTGATAAAATCTCTAAAAATATTTACTTGATGGCTATCAAAGATGGATTTTTGGCCGCAATGCCAATTATCTTGTTCTCAAGTATTTTCATTCTTTTAACATCTGTACCTCCACTACTAGGGATCAATCTCTCAAGTGGATTGAATGATTGGTTTAATAAAATTTATAACTATACGATGGGATTTGTTGGTTTATATGTAGCTGGTACAACCGCAAAAGCTTTTACTGGTTCAATTAACCAACGTATCAAAGGTGGAAGATTTATTAACAGTACTTCAACCATGATGGCTGCAATGTGTGGTTTCATGCTTTTAGCTATTGGAACAACTAAGAGTGGTGCTTATCTTGGTGATTACTTTGGTACAAAAGGTATCCTTTCATCATTCGTTTCAGCATTTTTAACTGTACACATGTACAAGTTCTGTGTTGAACGAGATATTACTATCAAAATGCCAAAAGAAGTTCCTGGTGCTATTGCTCAGAACTTCCGTGACGTTTTCCCATTTTCATTTTCAATCCTTGCAATGGGTATCATTGATGTTGCTATCCGTGCTTGGTTACACGTTCCATTTAGTGAAATGCTAGCTACATTGATTGCTCCATTATTTAAAGGAGCTGAAAGTTATTGGGGTATGGCAATTATCTGGTTCTTGATCCCATTATTCTGGTTTATGGGTATTCACGGACCATCAGTTGTAAAACCTGCTATTACAGCTGCACTTTATGGTAATACAACTGCTAACTTGGCTTTGTTTAAAGCCGGCAACTTCCCATTCCACTCACTAACAGAAAACTTTGGTAATTATATTGGTGAACTTGGTGGTACTGGTGCTACGTTCGTTGTTCCATTCATCTTTATGTTTTTGATGAAATCAAAACAATTAAAGGCAATCGGTAAGGCCTCATTTATTCCTGTAATGTTTGCCGTTAACGAACCACTTTTGTTCGGTGCTCCAATTATCTTGAATCCTTACTTCTTCATTCCATTTGTCTTGTCACCAGTTGTTAATGTTTTGATTGGTAAAATGTTTATTGATTTGTTTAAGATGAGAGGATTCATGTATATCTTGTCATGGGCTTTACCTGGGCCTATTGGTGCCTTTCTAGATACTAATTTCCAACCAATTTCACTTGTTTTAGTACTCGTTCTATTAGTACTAGATACATTGATCTATCTACCATTCTGTAAAGCATACGATGCTTCATTGGTTAAACAAGAAGCAGAAGTTGACGCTGCTGACAGTGAAACTGATGCCGCTATTGAAACAACAGATACAAACGATTCAACTGATACAACACCTGCTACAGCTACTGCTTCTGTAGCAACTTCAGCAACTGCAACGACTGAAGAAACAAACGCCGAAGATTCATTTGCCAAGAAATTAAGTCATGAAGTTAAGGTTCTAGTTCTTTGTGCCGGTGGTGGTACGAGTGAACAATTAGCTAATGCCTTAACTGACGGTGCTGAAAAATATGATGTTCCAATCGTTGCCAGTGCTGGTGCTTATGGATCACATCACGATATCTTGCCAAATTACGACTTAGTTGTTTTAGCTCCACAAGTTAGAACTTACTATGACGATTTAAAAGCTGATACTGATCGTTTAGGTATTCAACTAGTTGCTACAAAGGGACAACAATACATTGCATTAACTCGTGATTCTAAGAAAGCATTAGACTTTGTATTGGATAATTTGAATAAAAAAGATGATGAAAAGAAGTAATTATTGACTAATTATCTTCATCTTCAATCACTTTATTAAAAATTAATAAAGACATGTGATCAATGAAGTGCCTTAAAGTGTTAGATTTTTGTCTAACTTTTATGGGTCACTTCATAAAAACTCACATGTCTTTTTAATATCTAAAATTTCAAATTGATGATTCTTTGCACCCGCAAAGACGTAATACTAAATCTTGGCAAAAGCTTGTTTCAAATCTGCCAACAAGTCGACTTCATCTTCAATTCCAACTGACAAGCGGATCAATTCATCAGTAATACCATTTTGAAGACGAATGTCCCGTGGAATAGCGGCATGTGTCATTACGGCAGGGACTTCGATCAAACTTTCGATTCCACCTAAACTTTCTGCTAGGTCGATCAATTTTAAACTTTCGACGAATTTCTTAGCATCAAGTCCAGCTTTCAGTTCAAAGGAAATCATTGCTCCAAAGCCACGCATTTGTTTTTTAGCGATGGCATAACCTGTGGAATCAGGATTGCCTGGATAATAAACTTTGGCAACCTTATCGTTATCTCGCAAATAGTTGTAGATCAATTGGGCATTTTCGTGATGAACTCGCATTCTTACGCCCAAGGTCTTAATACCACGCATCAAAAGCCAACTGTCATCAGGTCCGAGCACACTACCAATTGAGTTCTGAAGAAAGGCTAGTTCTTTGGCAATCTGTGAATCATTAGTAACCGCTAGACCGGCTACAACGTCACTATGACCACCAAGATATTTGGTAGCACTGTGAACGACGATATCAACGCCTAAAGTTAGAGGGTTTTGGTTATAAGGTGTGGCAAAAGTATTGTCGACGATCGTTTTTAAATTATGTTTTTGGGCAATGTCTGAAACAGCCTTTATATCAGTGATTTTTAATAGAGGGTTAGTCGGTGTTTCAAAGTAAATGGCTTTAGTGTTTGCCTGAATCGCTGCCTCAATTGCTTCAAGATCACGGGTATCTACTACGGTGAATTCTAAGCCAAAGCGTTTGAGGACTTTGTTCACTAGCCGAAAAGTCCCGCCATAGACATCATTGCCAATAATGATATGATCGCCCGCTGAAAAGAGGGAAAATACGGCATGAATGGCGGCTGAACCTGAAGCAAAGGCAAAGCCATCAGTGCCATTTTCGATAGTGGCGATTAGTTCTTCGAGAGCGTGTCGAGTTGGGTTGCCAGTTCGGGCATATTCCCACTTAGGTTGGGCTCCCAGTTGGTGTTGGTGAAAAGTCGATGAGCGATAGACAGGGATTGAAACAGCTCCAGTTGTTTCGTCTTCGCTGATACCGCCGTGGATCAATTTAGTATTAAATTTCATAATTAAAGATTCTCCTTTGTTTTTGAGCGTAAAAAAAGGGCACAAATCAAATTGATTTGCACCCTACGCGTGATTTACCAGTAGTCTAGTTCGATTTTAGATACTCAAACTGACGGCACGCATAGAATGCGAACCGCAACAACATGAAGATGTTTGAGTATTGATTAAAATCATTGTCATAGCCTCCTAGTAAGTGATGAATTGAGAATAGTTTAATTAAGTTTGTTTGTCAAATAATTATTATTTTAATAATTGATTGTAGCTAGTGACTTTATTTTTACCGTTATCTCTAGTTAACATTGTCAAACTAGAGTTTCGAGGACTAACCGTTACATCAAAATCACCATCGTTATAACGGTCAGTGATGGAGCGAATCGTCGTTCCATGTGAAACTAATAGGATTTTATCGCCATCGTGGGCGATTTCGTCGATTTTTTCAAAACCCTTATTGACCCGAGTCCAGTATTCTTCAGCGTTTTCGGCGTCATGGAATGGATCGGCTTCTTTCATGAAGTCTTTCGTAGCATCCATACCATATTTAGCGATAATTTCACTGAAGCTGTGAGCACCATGAGGTTCTCCTACCATAAACCAGGCTTCAGGAGAATTCATACCCTCAAAGTAACCATAGAATTCTTCACGAAATTCCGTTAATTTAACTGGAGTAATTTTGTCATGATTGATATTTTCATCAACGATCAATTTGCAAGTGTCGATAGCCCGACGAGCATCAGATGAATAAGCGGCCGCAAAGTCGACATCTTTTAAGGCATGGGCAGCTTTTTTAGCTACTTTTACTCCCTCAGGGGCAAGGGGGGTATCAGACCAACCTTGCATTTTGTTATATTTGTTAAACCACGTCCGTCCGTGGCGAACCAAATAAATCTGGTATTTTGCCATATAAGCGTCCTCCTCAATATTGTAGTTTTATTGTACTACATTCAGATGAGGGATTGATTGTACTTGGTTATTAGATTTTGACCATGGTCACGTTCCATTAAGGTTAAACTGGCATTAGCAGGGATGTCGTTGATCTCTAAGCCAGAAGTTGGGTAACGTAAAGCAAATCCTAGGATGGTGATACTGTGAGTCACTAACAGTATTTTATCGCCGTCTTGAGCTATTCGATCAATTTTCTTGAAACCACGATCGATTCGCCCCCAGTATTCCTCCGCATTTTCAGCATCATGTAAAGGATCAGCTTCTTTCACAAAATTCAAAGCATCATCGAAGCCATAATTTTTAACTATTTCAGTGAAAGAAGTAGCGTTATGCGGTTTACCGATTGCAAACCATGATTCATCAATACTGCGTCCTTCAAAATAGCCATAGAATTGTTCACGAAATTCCGATAGTTCTTGAGGCACTAGTTTATTTTTATTCCGACGGGTGATGATTCTGGTCGTATCAAGAGCCCGTTTCATATCAGAAGTGAAAGCAGCCTTGAAGTCAGTACTCTTCAATGTCTCAGCTGCTTTTTGTGCAACCTCAACCCCATCGTCGGTTAAAGGAGTGTCAGACCAACCTTGCATTTTTTGATACTCGTTATACCAAGTTCTGCCGTGTCTTACTAAATAAATTTGATAAGCCATTAATTTACGCCTCCTAGCAGAATAAGTTTACTATATTAGAGTCTTATCTTTAGTTATTTTGCTTATGATTGTGTAAAGTAAAGTTATTGAGAGAGTTTGGAGGAACAATTTTATGAAAATAGCGGTTATTGGTGCTAATGGAAAAGAAGGTTCTTTGATCGTCAAAGAAGCTTTGAGTCGTGGGTTAGATGTGACATCGATCGTTCGGGATGCAAAAAAATCGCTGACTGATAAATATTTGGTCAGGGATGTCTACAGTTTGGCATCCGCAGATATTGAAGATTTCGATGTTTTAGTCGATGCCTTAGGCTTTTTTGGACCAACAGTTAAAGAATATGTTCCCGCAGTTGAACATTTGATTGAAATTATCGGTGATTCAAATACGAGATTGATGGTTGTAGGTGGTGCAGGTTCACTGTATGTTGATAAAGATCACACCCAACAACTATATCAACAAGATGATTTTCCGGCCCCAATTAAAGAATTAAGTGAAGAAATGGGTAAGTCCTTAGATGTCTTGCGTAATAGTAAGATCAATTGGACCTTTATCAGTCCTGCAGCTGATTTCGATTACGAAGGAGCTAAGACTGGTAAATATGTATTAGCTGGTGAGGAATTGACCTTTGACTCTAATGGCGAAAGTAAAATCAGCTATTCTGACTATGCGATTGCTATGGTGGACGAAATTTTATCTGGTCAGAACCAAAAAGAGAGAATCAGTGTAAGGTGGTAATTGAATAATGAAAATACTTTTAGCATATACAAGTATGACCGGTCGCAATGAAAAAATTGCCAATTATTTAGCCGATTATCTACGTGAAAAAGGTGCACAAGTCGACTTACAACAAATTGTTGACGCTGACGCCTACGAATTGGTGAAATATGACGCTTTTATCGTTGAGACATATACGTATAACGATGGGGAGATCCCTGATGAAGCACAGGATTTCTATGATGATATCAAAGACATCGACTTGGAAAGAGCTAAGTTTGCTGTTTTAGGTTCCAGCTCAAAGCAACATATTCACTTTGGCCGAGCCGTTGATTACTTCACCATGCAACTAAACTCCAGTAATGGTGAGCAAGTAGCCGATTCAGTGAAAATTGATCAAGACCCTGATGAAGATGACTTCAAGCGGATTCGTGATTTAGGAGATCGAGTTTTTAATAGTATTAAATAAAAGAAGTTTCTATCGATATCCAATTAGGTTGGATTGGTCGATGGAAACTTCTTTTTTTGAGTTCTAAAGTAAATGAGATGACTTACTACTAAAATTTCTCCTCAAACGTATACTCATTAGAAATAATGGGCTGGATTTAAAGATTATTTAATATAGTAACATAGTTTGAAATTTGGTTCTAAAGCAAGTGAGATGACTTACTACTAAAACGATCGTCCAGTCGAGGGTGGGAAGTTCGTAGGTTCTTAAGTAAATGAGATGACTTACTACTAAAACACGTACACGATTAAAATTGACGTTTCAAAAGGTTCTTAAGTAAATGAGATGACTTACTACTAAAACTACAAGTTCGTAGCTGATGAGTTTGAACAAGGTTCTTAAGTAAATGAGATGACTTACTACTAAAACAACAGTGCATGGAATACATCCATACGATCGGGTTCTTAAGTAAATGAGATGACTTACTACTAAAACTTGAACTCTAACACTCATTCCTTTTCAGGTGGTTCTTAAGTAAATGAGATGACTTACTACTAAAACAGTGACCAGCTTTTTGTACTTTCTTTCCGGGGTTCTTAAGTAAATGAGATGACTTACTACTAAAACCCTTGAGTGTTTTGAGCTAAGCTCTTACCAGGTTCTTAAGTAAATGAGATGACTTACTACTAAAACACATTTACAGACGTTGATTGGAAAGTTGATGGTTCTTAAGTAAATGAGATGACTTACTACTAAAACACATTACTAACCTTTCTATGCTATTAGATAGGTTCTTAAGTAAATGAGATGACTTACTACTAAAACCGTTATTTTTTAATCAATCACTAATAATCGAATCTAACATGGTCATTATCGATTGAATAAACCCTTGCATCTAAGGTCTCATCCTTCAACATCATAGGATAGGATTCGAAGCTAACGATTGATAAGTTAACAGATTTTAAGTATTTGTTTATCTCATTTAGTTGTTCAGAGTTAAGTAAACGCTCTAAACTATAAAAGACTAATATTTTTTTGTTAAAAAATTCTGAATAAAAGCTTACTACGTCCATAAGTTTATCACAGTAATTCTGCCATTTACTAGTATCCATGAAGATTCCTTTTGCCTTTAAGATTTTTTCAAAGTCGGCATAAAAATCTAGATTTAAGGGGACAGAATACGGTGTGATAGATGCAAAAACTAGATCATTGAGTTCAGAATTGATACCTTCAATTTTATCTTTTAAAACAGTAGAATCACTGATCAATTTTTTCAAGACAACTTTTAATTGTGCAGCAGAATTTATATCAAAATTATTGAGATCGCCAATTAATGCAATATCTGCGAGGTGTTCCTCGATAGGATCATCAGGATCTGTATAAAAATGTAAAATTCTATCTTGGTCGTCAACCAAAGTAGTGTGTGTTTTGAGATTGTGTAAACGAAAGATCAACTGTGAGTATTCGTTCTTATTTTGAAAGTTTAGCAATGTTAGACCGTAGTTTAATTCAAATGGCTGATAAGGAAAAATCGTAAGAGTATTTGTCATATTACAGTTAACCTCTCAAAAGTATTCTCTTCAGAGTTGTCTTTTTTTCCTGTAAGAAAGCTCATTGCTGCAAACTGCTTCTCAGTCACAATCAATGATTGTACTAAGCCTTTTGGGTGCATATATTGAATTTAAAATAGAAGTACGATAAAATGAATTTGGTTCATAAGTAAATGAGATGACTTACTGAATTAATTAAAATAAACATAAATGTTAAATAGCCTAACGGCTGCTCCCGCGTGGGGGCTTTTTTTTTGCACTTTTTACTCTACATGGAAAATACTCTGGTATAAGCCGGTGACAGATTGATAAATTAAATCAATGTCTTTAATTTGGACACCATTACTTTTTCGTCCAAAACGACTCTTTTTTATTTCACCAAATTCAATTTTGGCATTGCTTGAGTTTGCATGAAGCATTATTAATAATTGTTGCAAAGTATTTACTTGTTCTATTTGTGTAGCTCCCATGAATTCATCTCTGATTGAAACTAAATATTTCTTCTCATTGCTATAGAAAGGATAGAAGACGCTCATTTTATCAATGATGGTATCAAAGATTTTAAGCAAATAGTCTTCGTCATAAAATGACAAAATTTGCTCATATTCCGTCTTTGGACCATGTAATAAAGTCAAAAGAGCCACATATTCTGCTGGTAAGATCAATTGTTGTGCATTAGCGATTTCTTTTTCTGATTGTAATGTTAAATAACCACTTTGAGTACTATGTATTAGTTGGCTAATCGGAATCTTAGTTTTGAGTATTTCTATTTTATTATTATGTTTAACATTATCTTCCAGCCATTTTTGTAACGAAAGTTTACCTTCATCAATTAGAGCGGCTAGTCTTATGGGGACGGATATCAAACTCGTCTTTTTATTATCAACTTTAACAATGGTTAGATATGCTGAATTCGCGCTACTGTAACCGCCATAAATAGTCGGATCCAAGTCTTTCTTTTTAGCAATTATTTTTTTGATTTTAGGATCGTGTGGGGAATAAAGTGTTTGATTGTAGAATTCACCAGATTTGATTTCCGTTCTTCTTGTGACGTTATATGGTTTGTAACGGAATATCTTAATAACTTGGTTTTTGAATTCCATATTCCAGATTTCTTCTTTATTAGCGTCAACGACTGTATCTCCAGCGACCATGGGGGTTAAAATAAAACCGTTTTTTTGGTTGTCAGGCATCTTACCATTTTTTTGAAAATTATTTTGTGCGATCGCAAAAAACTTACGATATTCTTTCTTAACCAAAAGCATCTCATCACTTGGGAATTTTTTGAGGCGATATAATCCTAGAAGACATGCTAAGTAGGCGTCTTGGGCATGATGGAAGTCATTGACATCACGATTTTTAATGAACTCGGGATGTTGGAAATGGTAATTGTCATTTTGTTGACTGAAGGCAGCTCGGAAACTACTTGTTAAGTTTGCTCTTGATTGAATGCAGGTGGTGCCTTGATCTTTATACATATTATCGAGAATATCGGCTACGTTTTTAATGATTTGGGAAGTTTGAACCAATTGACGATTAATAAAATTATTCAAATCGTCGTCCGAAATGACACGTCTAGTCAAATTTTTGAATTTCTTTGGACCCATCATGCCTTTATCTTTCATGTATGTCCAACGTTCAATATTTTTGTCGATAATAGCAGGATCAAGTAATAGATTGTCAGCCTTTCTCTGGTTTTCAGTGGCCAAGACTAGGGCCTTATTCTCAAGCGAATTATCTGGAATATATGTTCGTGGCAAAATATGGTCAACTTGATACTCTGATAGTTTATCAAGTTCCAATTGTTCGCCTGAATAGAGGGACTTTCCATTTTGAAGGAAGTACAACATCAGTCTTTCATTGGAGAGATCTTTATTGTGGTTTTTTAGTTCATCACGGATATTCTTATTAGGAATCAGATATTTACGTAAATCAGTTTTTATTTTTTTAGTATCTTTGGATAGTGAAGCGTAAAGTTTTTTTAATTGCTTTTTGCGTGAATCGGTTACAGAGGAAGATTGATCTTCTCGAGTGAATTCTAAAAAGATGTGCTCTGGCGCATGTCCCATAATTTTTACAATTTCTTGAACAATATTTATCGATTGGATAATACTACGTTTTAAGGCTGGCGAAGTATGAATGTCATCAACAAGCTCTTTAATGTCAACGTCATCTTTTTTATCAGAATTATAGTCGTCGATTTTGGTCTTAAATTTGTAGTTATCATCATTCAAGATACTATTGAAATTCTTTTTAGTAGCCCACATTAAATTCAAAATTGAGTAATTTTCTGATTGATGTGATTGAGCTGTAGTAGTTTCAGTTTTGAGACCACAAAGTAGTTTTTTGGATAATCTTCCCCAGCCACGATAGCGAATGTTGGAGAGCTGTTTAATTTGTTTAGGAGTGTATGAATATTTGGAAGTGTTTAATTTTTCAGACAGTATTTTTTTATCCTCGAAAACAGTGAACCACTCGATTAATTCTTCCAATTGTGGTTGATTAGCTGGATCTTCAACGAAGGCTTGATCAAAGATACTTTTTAGGTCAATGAAGGTTGATAAACAGGAGATGAATTCAGATCCTTTCGCTAACCCCATAATAGTAGGAGCGGTGTAGTAACTATTAGCGATGAGCCATTTGGCCAATTGTTCACTGGTAACTTTTTTATACCGTTTGAAAAGGTCATTAAAAATTTGTTGCTTGGCAGGTAAAGGCAGTTTTGATCCTTTGGGATCGGTCTTTAAATCTTTGGTTACTCTAATATTATTTAATTCATTTAGAACTTCATATCGTTGATATATTAGACTATTTTTCGGTAAAACCGGTTCACCGACTAAGTAAGTATCAGTAGAGGTCATTTTTTTTATGAAATTATTCGAAGACTTTTCACGATCGACAACTTCGTCAAAGTTCCAAGGTCTAGCTTTCTTTTGAACCTTTTTCTCCATCCAGGCAAAGGGATTCTTTTTATCATTTTGAAGAGGTCCGACATAATAGGGAATCCGGAAGCTGAGAATAGAAATAAGTTTATCTCGGTTCTCTTTTAGGAAGGGGTAGTACTTCGATTGATTATCAATTATTTTTTCCATCTCAATAAGATTCAACTGAAAAGGAATTACCCCGTTTTCACTAGTACGTTGTTTTAATAAGTAGGTGTGTGCGTTGATCTTTTTTAACGCTTCTTGAGCCAGATTTTTAGGAGTTGCTTTTTCCAAAAATGGAGTTATATCTTTATAAAGCTGATCAGCTGTAAGGTCACTGTTAATGTACTTTTTATATGCTTGTTGTGCCTGTTTGGTTAACTCAGAATCTGTAGAATTAGACCACATTTTCCTTAAATTGGATAAATCATTTCGGTGTCCGTTATATTGTTCGATTTTAGCTAAACTCAAATAGGTTTGACCATGTAAAATATTATTTAAGGTTATGGTGCTATATATTTTATTGGCAGAAGTAATCAGATGAATTTGCTTGTCAGATAACAGACTGTCTAAATTTAGTAGCTTGGTTTCAATATCTTTATCTGAAAACGATAATTTAGAATCACTTTTCTCTAAATCGGTATTGAATATATTATTCAAGTTAGCTGAATTGCCTAAAATAAGTTTCAAAATTTCTTGCAAATATTTTTTTGAGTCTTTATCTAAAGTTAATGAATTAATCACTGTGTCTTTTTTGAAAGTAGGACTAGTATCTTTAGCTAATAAACTTTCTGCAATTTTTTCGAAATCAGTTTTAGCTGGGAAGCCGGTTTCCAAAGGTAACTCTTGATTGAACTCGATTAACATCTTTGTAAAGTCATTATTCATTTCAGAGATGTTGAATTTTCGATATTCGTACGTGAAATTACCACGATATTTGATGATATTATGTAAAGCTAGATAAATTAACCTAACGTCAAACTTTTTATCATTGAGCATTAAGTCACGTCTTAGGTGATAAATCGTCCGATAATCGTGATAGTAATCGCTGTCAGTATAGTCTTTGTCAATGAATAAGTTGTATTTATCACGTGACCGTGAAGGATCTTTTTTGGAAACCCAAGAGGAGTTAAGTCGCATTAGAAAAGAAGGGTCAATTTTGGCAAGCTCCTGGCTAAAGATTTCGTTGAGCCAATTGATTCTATTGCGTCGGCGTCTATATCTTCTTCTAGTCGAGCGACTAGTCCGTCGTTTAGCAGCGGTTTCAGCTTCACTAAATAAGCGCACACCCCAGAGATTCTTTTTCTTGATATTAAGTAATTCGTAGTTTTTGTTGGTAACAGACCATCCTACAGAACTTGTACCAATGTCTAAACCGATATAATATGGTTCTTCTCTTTTATCCATTCCATTCTCCTTAAACGCTTTACTAAGCTTGATTAAAATTTAACTATATACTAAACTAAAGCTATTATCTTCTCAATAGCAATTCGCATTTACATATTTTTTCAATCATTCTTAATCTTACATAGGGGGGAATTATGACTGCAATAAGTAGTATAGGGTTAGTGATTGTTACTTTGGCTGTGGTTTTTTATATCGTGAAAGTAATTTTAAATGTAAAAAATAGGCCCAAAAGAACAAAATATCTAAAATATTTAGCAATTAGCTTTGTATTAATGATTTTTTTCACGATTATGAGTGCTATCTCAGTTGGGAGTGATTCGGCAGATAAAAGTAGAACGACTTCTGCCGATACAGCTGCCAAAGTCGTAAAGAAACAAAAGTACATTGGCAAAGACAAGTATCAAATAGCCAAAAAAGAGAATGTGGCTTTGATCGCAAAGAAAAAAGATCTTGAGAAGCAAAATGATAAGCTTCAAGATCAAAAGGATCAGATTGAAAGTGCTGATCAAGCGCAAAAACAAAAAGAGGCTGAGGCTCAAGCGGCGGCTCAAAAGCAACAAGAAGAACAAGCTAAGGCAGCTGAGAAGCAACAAGCTGCAGCTTCTCAACAACAATCCCAAACGACTAATTCACAACCACGTGGTGATATGAATACAGCAGATTCTGGAGATATTATTGGTAACTCGAATACCCATGTATATCACGTCCCCGGACAGGCTGGATATAACATGAATTCAGCGAATGCGGTCCACTTTAGTAGCGAACAAGAGGCCATCAATGCTGGTTATCGGAGGTCTAAACGTTAATGAAAAAACTAGTTAAACTTTTAATTTTATTATCATTAGTTCCTGCCACGGCAACTTTTACGCAAGAAAGCCAAGCAGCTAATAAGCATGTCCAAACTGAATATAATTATACTTACCAGAAAAAAGCTAAGAAGCTTGTTTCAAAAAATAAAAAGTTAAAAAAATCGATTACGAAGCTGCAACAAGAGATTGCAGACAATCAAAAATATATCGATGAACATAATAACCAGCAAAATAAAAACGCTGATAATACAGACTTAGCGAACCTAGATTATAATGGCTCGCAAGAAATTATCGTTAATAACAATAATCCCAAATTTAATGACAATGATTTGAGTACTGCCAAAGGTGCCTGGCAAACTTATGGCGATTTGGATAATCTCAATCGAGTCACTGCCGCCAATGCAATGCTAAATGTTTCTTTAATGCCAAAAGCTAAACGGGAACCATTGCACTGGAATCCAACTGGTTGGCATAATAAACGGATCAGTGGTGGTTGGTTGTATAATCGTAGCCATTTGATCGGCTATCAACTAACGGGTCAAAATGATAATCCTAAGAACTTGATGACCGGAACTCGTTCTTTGAATAGTCCTGAGATGTTAGCACATGAAATGGATATCGCATATTACTTAAAACAAAGCAACGCCCATTATATTCGATATCGTGTTACACCAATCTTTCGTGGTGATGAATTATTGCCACGAGGGGTACAAATGGAAGCACAATCTATCGGTGATAACTCAGTTCATTTCAATGTTTATATTTTCAACGTTCAATCAGGCGTGACGTTAAATTATGCTGACGGAACTAGTCAGGTTGGTTAAAAGTTTCTATAAACTAAAGCAATTATCTAATGTCTTTCATAAAAAAATTCCAGTGAATCAACCATCTCAATTGGTTAATTTCATTGGAATTTTTTGTTATCTGTAAATCAAATGATATTTTTTCACTTTGGTTACTGACTAAACCGTCGAGCAGGACTTAAACTATCATTCTTTTTACCAGCAATTATTGCTTCCTCGGTTTGAATTTTAGCCTTTAAGAGGGTTAATCGTTCAGTCGAGTCGGTTAATTCAGCCTGTGCTTTTTGATATTGCTTCAACAACATGGCGTGGCGTTTTTTTACAGCTGCTGGACCGGATTTTTGACAAAGCTCTTGATAAGACCTTATTTCGCTGATAGTTAAGCCTAATTCTCGTAGAAATTTGATTCCTTGTAGCCAAGTAATGGCTTCATTATCAAAGATTCGTTCACCCTCTGAATCTCTAGTCATGGAAGGAATTAAACCTAAGTCGCTATAGTAACGGATGCTGGAGACCGAAAGACCAACTTGCTTACTGATTTCAGAAATTTTCATGTGTTATCAAATCCTTGAATGAATTTACATTTGAGTAGTTGGTCGAATGACGATCTCATTGATTGTGGTATCTTCGGGTGCGTTGATAGCAAAAGCGATCGCTTCGGCTATTCGGTCAGCACTAATTGCATAGTCAGCATAAAATTTGTCAGTGATTTCTTTATTCTCAGGGTCTTTAACATGGTCTGGTAATTCAGTATCAATCGCTCCAGGAGAGATGACGGATACCCGAATATTACTTTTAGCAGCTGCCTCTTCTTTTCTCAAAGATTCACTGATAGCTCGAACGCCAAATTTAGTGGCCGAATAAACTCCAGAACCAATGCTCGCGGTATGACCAGCAACTGAAGAGATATTGATGATTTGTCCACTATTTTCTTTTCGCAAGATAGGTAAGACAGCATCAATTCCATTTAAGGTGCCTTTCAAATTTACATCGATCATTTGATTCCATTCGTAGATACGCCCCTTAATTAATTCTGAACGAGGCATTAGACCAGCGTTGTTAATCCAGACATCGATTTTTCTAAAAGTGTCCAGAGTAAATTGAGCTAAGTCTTCAACTTGGTTTAGATCGGTGACATCGGTGACCTTGTAAGCCGCAATACCATCGGTTTTAGTGATATCTTGTACGATATTTTTTAGCTTATCCTCACGGCGGGCAGCTAAAACGACCTTATTGCCTTGTCTGGCCAAAATCCTAGCTGCAGCCTCACCGATACCGCTGGAAGCACCAGTTATAACAATCACTTTTTTCATGTCAAATGCTCCTTACAAAATGATTATTGTTTTGGAGTCAGCATAGCATCTTTAATTGGGGAGATTAATTTTTTGAATCGTTGAAGGGGCATTGAATTATACGAATCATTGCTGTAGTGGGGAGGATTAGTTTATTTTCGTTACGAAATGTACAAAAAAAGACATAACCGAATCATCAGTTATGTCTAATACATTATTTCTCTTTAGATTTTTTACCAGAACGTTTAATCATTGAACTAATAATAAAGGCGACCACGACTACCATAAAGACAAAGGTAATGATCGTGTTCAGGTATTCTAAGTTGGCTGTCAATTTAACGAAGTTCATTAAGGTGATGTAAACGCAATAGAGGGCTACAAAACTTAATAAGATCGTATCGGCAGTCCAAACCTTTTCTTTATCACGATGTGAATACTTAGAAATTAAATAAATAATGTAGATAACGATCAAAAGAACTGCAACCATTGATGTAATGGCATTTTTGGCTAGTTCAAAATTTGCAGGAACCATAAATTTACCCCCGAAAAGCTTTCTCTCTAATAATGAAAAACTGGCTTCTCCTGAACAGAAGAGTGTTCAAGAAAACCCAGTTTATTCAAAATCTCTTAATTTAAAGTTTTAAATTAGTCTTTTGAAACTTTGTCTTTCCATGAAGTAGCAGTTTCAGCAAGAACTTCGTTCAATTCTTCGATGTTCTTCTTACCTTGATCGTTCATCCACTTCTTACCAGCTTCTTCGCCGTCTTTAGCGAATGGTTCGATGGCACCTTTCCATGTAGCACGTCCACATAGAACACCATTGAACTTAGCATCAGCATCTTTAGCTAGGTGTAATTCATCTCTGAAGGCCTTAGCAGAAACGCCGGCACTCAAGAAGATGTATGGCAAGTCTGTAGCATCACTTTGTTCCTTGAAGTACTTGATAGCTTCATCCTTTGTGTAAACAACAGGGTTGTCGCCGTTAAATCCTTCAACGTAGTCAAGGTTAATAGGAACTTCAACCTTCAAAACATCAATGTGATATTGTGGCTTTGAGAATTCTTTCATAGCTTCGATAACCTTGTGAGGCTTTACCTTAGCGTATTCAGCACTCTTAACATCACCGATTGAGTCGTCATATGTAACAAGTTCAACGAAGAAAGGAATATCTTCGGCAACACATTCGTCACCAACTCTTTCTACAAAGGCTTCTTTTTGGTCAATAATTGATTTATCTTCGTCTGGATCGATGTAAAGCAAGAACTTGATTGAGTCGGCTCCGGCTTCCTTAAGACGACGTACTGACCAGATTGAGATCAAGTCTGGTAATCTACCAGGTTCAGTTGCGTCATAACCTGTCTTTTCGTATGAAACCAATAGTCCTGAACCTTCAGCTCTAACTTTAGCTGCTGGAAGACCATATTCTGGGTCCAAAAGGATAGCTGAAGCATAAGGTGTCAATTCTGAAGAAATTGCTTTCTTGAATTCAACGATATCTTCTTCGTTAGCTGGCTTATTTGCGGCTGCGGCTAACATCTTCTTTAGTGATCCACGTTGATCGATAGCAAGAGCTGCAATAACTCCGTTCTTGTCAGACATTTTTTCTAGTGCTGCGTACTTCTTTGCTGTTGTCATATACATTCATTCCTCCGAATAATAAATTAAACATTAGTACTTAACTATGTCTACCTTTTCAAAATAATCTTTATACTGACTAATGTCAATATATCCAGTTTTTTCCTGTAAGGTATTCAGGATTCCAACTGTCATAGCTCGTTTCATAATATCTTCTGGTTGTTCGTTTTTGACGATACCTGCGGCTAAACCAGCAACGGTTGAATCGCCTGATCCAACTGGGTTTACGGCGTTAATTTTTGGAATGTTAACTTTGAAGAAGTCTTGATGGTATTTAACGAATGCGCCGTGTGAACCTAGTGAAACAACGACCCAAGGAATATCTTGGAAGATATCCTCAGTTGCTAGTTTGTCCTTGAGATCATTTAAATCGCCAATTTCTTTGCCAATCAATTGAGCAATTTCATCTTGGTTGGGCTTAATCATAAATGGTTTAACATCGCTTTCTAGTGCTAAACGTAAGGCCTCGTTAGAGCTATCGAGGATAACTGGTACGTTATGTTTAGCGGCGACTTGAACCATCTTGGAGTAGAGTGCCTTTGATAAACCTTGAGGCAAACTACCAGAGATTGTTACTAATTTGAAGCTACTTACTTGGTCCTCGAAATGTTTAAGAAAACTGTTCTCGTCATCTTTTGAAAGGATAGGACCTGCTTCAAGAATCTCAGTTTGGTCGCCATTATCGTGTAAAATAGCGATACAATTGCGAGACTCTTGACTTATTTTCATAAAAGCATGGTCGACATCGTTTTCGTCAAGTTGGTTAGTAATATATTGACCAATCGTGCCACCAATAATTCCTGACGCTGTGACTTCGACGCCTAATTGTTTGAGAACCCTTGTAACGTTTAATCCCTTGCCACCAGCTGTCTTGGAAACATCCTTAACACGATTGACTGTATCGATTTTTAGATGTTCTAGTGGGTAAGAGATATCAACAGAAGGATTCATGGTGATTGTTAAAACTGAATTACTCATTGTGTGGACCCCTTTATTAAATTTAAAATAGTCAATTTCGGCCATTAAAAATGGGTTCTATGAAACAATTTATCGAGTTAGTCCAGCCTCAAGCACTGTACAGATACGTTCAGTGCTTGAGGCCGGGCTAACTTTTTATTTCATATAGCCCTTGATGAGTTACACAATGGTAGCTCACTTGATTTGTGTGTATATTTTTTTGATTGAATTTTTGTTTGGATTTAGCGATTTTGCGGTAAAGATAATTTACTTTTGTTGAGTTGGGCAAATCCTCGGAAATTCCCGGGCTTGTTCCACTCTCTAGTCGTGATAGAATCCTTCGTCCCACAACTTCATTTCATGGTCATAGAAGTGTGGATTGTCATGTTGTTCTGGGTTGTCTTTGCTTTCAACGGCATCGATTTTCTTAACTAGGTCGTCGTCTTCGCCAAGATACTTAGCTGCTAGGAAGGTCTTAACGATTTCTTCTGCAAGGTGTTCACCAACAACGGCACCACCAAAACTGATGACGTTTGCATTTAGGTGTTCCTTAGCATATTTAGCGGCTGTTGTATCAGCAACTAAAGCTGCACGAACTCCTTGGTTCTTGTCAGCGGCTGTTGAAATACCAACACCTGTACCACAAAGGACAACACCGTAATCTGCTTTGCCATCACGAACAAGGTTAGCAACACGTAGTCCGTAGATAGGGTAGTGTGTTCTTGTGTGGTCGTATGTACCAACATCAATAACCTTGTGGCCCATAGCCTTTAACATTTCTGAAATCTTGATTTTAGTATCTGTAACAATATGGTCGTTTCCTAATGCAATAATCATAAATTAATTCCCTCCTACTAATATAATTTCTCTAGCATGTCCAAACGGATTTGGTGACGTCCACCAGCGTAGTTGACACCTAAGTATTCATCAACGATTGATTCGGCACGTTTCTTACCAACGATACCAGCACCAATAGCAATTGCCTTAGCACCGTTGTGTTCTGTAGTCATATGAGCTGTATTTTCTTCAGTAACGTTAGCTGTTACCATGCCATGGATCTTGTTACTTGCCATAGCTGATCCTGTACCATATTCATCAAACATAATTCCACGGTCTGTTTTGCCATCAAGTACGGCGTGTGAGACTGCAACTGATGAATCTACGAAGTCAGCAGCTGGTTCTTCTGAAAGGTCAACGATTTCGTAACCTTTTCCTTCATTTTCAAGATAGTTCTTGATGTAGTTTTTTAATTCAAATCCTGCTTTATCTGAAGCTAATGCGATTTTCATAAAAATAATCCCTCCAATTATTTGGTAATAAGTCTTACATACTGTTGATAATAATCGATAGTTTCTTTGGAAGTGCCTTTGTTAGTCACAAGATAATCAACATCATCAAGGCTGTAGAAAGTATAGAAATCATTGCGATTTAACTTATATTTATCAGCTACGATGTATTTTGTCTGTGAGTTATTTAAAGCGACGCTTTGAATTCGACCTTCCTCAGTATTGGCAGTCATAATCTGAGAATTCTGAATCCCATTGACGCCAACAAATGCTTTGTCGAATTTTAGTCCACTGACAGCATTGCTTGCCAAAGCCCCGATCAATGTTCCTGAACGGCTTCGATAAATTCCACCAGCTAAAATCAATTCACAATTTAATTCTGAATTTTTAAAGCTTTCAAAGACAGGAATACTGATGGTGACGACTCTCAAAGAATTAATATCTTTCGTAATGTTTTGAGCAATCAGTTCCAACGTTGTTCCTGGACCAATAAAGACTGTATCGAAATTATCGATTTGATTAGCTGCTAATTTGGCTAATTCTTGTTTCTCTTTAATATGAACTTGACGCTTTTCCACATGAGATGCTTCCTCTAATGGAGAAACGCTGATTTTTTGAGCTCCACCGTGAATTCGGATCAACTTACCAGATTCTGATAATTCTTCGAGATCACGTCGGATAGTCATATCAGAGCAATCCAACAATGTAGTTAAATCATTAACAGTAACAATATCGTTTTTATCTAATTCCGATAGTATCTTTAGAAAGCGCTCTTTCTTTAACAAAAGATCACCTCTCTTTGTTTACTATTGTTCGTTACAAACATAATTTAGCACCTGAATGTTTACTTGTCAATCGTTTTTGACATGTAAATGTTTATTTTTGTGTAAGCATTTACTGCACTGATATAGTTTAAAAATTCCCGTTCCTATACTTAATATAGGAAAACACATTAAGACTATTATATTTTTTTATTTTGTATTGACATATTTTCTGCAAGCGTTTACTATTGTTGTTGTAAACAAAAACAAACAAGTGAACAGGTAGGTGATGGTGTTAATGGGTGAATTGGCTACTGATCAACTGTTTAGCGAAAGTGAAGTCTATATTTCAAAGGCTTCAACACAAGAGGAAGTGTTTCGTGAAATAGCTGATTCTTTACTAAAAAAAGATTTAGTAACTAAAGATTTAGTAACTAAAGATTTCATTAACAACTTGTTGGAACGCGAAAAGAACTATCCTACTGGAATTGACATGTCAGTCGTATCTGCAAAGATTCCTAACATTGCAATCCCACATACCGAGAGTGAATTCGTAAAATCAAGAATGATCGTTCCAATTAAGTTGGACAAAGAAATTTCTTTCCATAATATGATAGATCCTTCGAAAGAATTTCCAGTGAAGTTCTTGTTCATGATTTTAAACAATGATCCAGAAGGCCAATCGAATATATTGGCACAAATCATGGACTTCATGGCTCGTACTTCTGAAAACGAGCTTGTACCATTCTTTAAGAGTGAAAATCCTAAAGAAATCTATTCTTTCTTGAATAGAAAGTTTACTCAATACGCTAAGAACAACGAATAAGGAGAGTGTAAATTATGTTTAAAATTTTAGCTGCTTGTGGTGCCGGAGTTAACTCAAGTCACCAAATCAAAGATGCTTTGGAAGAAGAAATGAGCAACCGTGGTTATGACGTACAATGTGACGCTGTTATGGTCAAAGATATTACTGAAGATATGTTGAAAGATTACGATCTATTCACACCAATCGCTGATACTGACCTTGGATTCACACCTAGTTGCCCAGTTGTTGATGCTGGTCCTATCCTTTACAGAATGCCTGCTATGGCAAAGCCTGTTTACGATCAAGTAGAACAAGCTATTAAAGATAGTGGCAAAGCTTAAAAAACTGTTCATCTAGGGGGAAACAGAAATGTCAGGAATTATTCATTTTGCTAACTTGATATTCAAGCCTTTGATTGACCTTGGCGCTGCACCAATGATGTTAATCGTCTTGACTATCATCGCTTTGATCTTTAGAGTTAAATTCTCTAAAGCTTTGGAGGGTGGTATTAAATTAGCCATCGCTCTTACTGCTATCAGTGCCGTTATTGGTTTGTTGACAACAGCTTTCCAAGACGCCTTGAATGCGTTCGTTAAGTCAACTGGTATTCAACTATCAGTAACCGACTTAGGCTGGGCTCCACTTGCTACTATTACTTGGGGTTCACCATATACATTGTTCTTCTTGCTTGTAATGGTTATCGTAAATATCGTTATGATCGTTTTGGACAAGACTAATACACTTGATGTTGATATTTTTGATATCTGGCATCTAGCTTTCGTTGGTTTGTTAGCTATGTTCTTCGGCGCAAACTTATTAATCACAACATTGCTTGTTATCTTTATTGGTGTTTTGAAGATTATCAATTCAGATTTGATGAAACCTACTTTTAATGATCTTTTACACGCACCAGCTTCAAACCCAATGACAACAACACATATGAACTACATGATGAACCCAATCATCATGGTATTTGATAAGATTTTCGATGTTATTTTCCCATGGTTAGATAAATTCGACTTCGATGCTGCTGCATTGAACAAGAAGATCGGTTTCTGGGGAAGTAAATTCGCTATCGGTATTTATTTAGGTATCTTTATTGGTTTACTTTCACACCAAGGTATTAAGGAAATCTTTACACTATCATTCACAGCCGCATTCTGTTTGGAACTATTCTCATTGATCGGTTCATGGTTTATTGCCGCTGTTGAACCATTATCACAAGGTATTACAGACTTTGCTAACAAGAAACTTAAAGGTCGTACAATGAACGTTGGACTTGACTGGCCATTTATCGCTGGTCGTGCTGAAATCTGGGCTGCTGCTAACGTTTTGGCTCCTATCATGCTTCTTGAAGCACTTGTATTACCTGGTAACAAGATCTTGCCTTTAGGTGGTATTATCGCCATGGGTGTTACACCAGCTTTGCTAGTTGTTACACGTGGTAAGATTATCCGTATGATCGTTATTGGTGCTATTGAATTGCCTCTATTCCTATGGGCAGGTACATTGTCAGCACCAATGGTTACAGCTACAGCTAAGAAACTTGGCGCATTCCCTAAGGGACTTGCATCAGGTACAATGATTTCCCACTCAACAATGGAAGGTCCTATTGAAAAATTCCTAGCTTACTTAGTAGGTAACGCTTCAACTGGTCAAATCAAGTTTATCCTTTATGCTGCATTAGCACTTGCTGCATACCTATTGATCTTCATCTGGTACGCAAAGCAAATGAAGAAGAGAAACAAGATTTATGCTGACGAAGCTGCTGCTAAAGCTGCTAAATAATTAGAAAAGAATATAAGAAAATCCCAAAGTTAATTCTTTGGGATTTTTTTGTAGTCAATTATAAAATAATTAAATTTTAAGCACGTCTAATAAAAATATTTAGTCATACTTAATCATAATGTAAAAATAAGTGAAAGCTCACAGTTATTCAAGCTACCTATTGTATAATAAAATTAAGGAGATGACCGGTATGAGCAGAACACCATATACTTTCCAAGATACTGATGCTTTTAAAAGTACAGAACAATTAATTATTAGAGGCCGCTTCTTTGCCACGACGGTATCTGATAAATTCAATCAATTTGAACCGAAGAAAAGGAATATTCATAAGATCCTGAATATTAAGAATAAGCTACTAGTTCCAGAACTCTTAGCGGTAAAACGGGAACGAATGTCTAAGTCACTCTTTGCTTTTTTTCGGGGAACAGTTGATGTAATGCATTATGATATGTCACGCAATGAGAATAGTGGTATCAAAGTTCTAGTGGGTGGGGATGCCCATTTAGGAAACTTTGGTTTCTATGGCTCTTCTGAAGGGCAATTATTGTTCGATATGAATGATTTTGACGAAGCTCACTTAGGTCATTGGGAATATGATTTGAAGCGATTATTGGTCAGTGCCTTGATTGTTGCCAGAGCACATGGCTTTGAGGAAGCTGATGTGCAAGAGTTTTTATTGACTGTGGTCGATACTTACTTTGACACTCTCAAACATATGACAAAAATCTCTGAAATGAAGCGATTTATTTTGCCAAATACTTTGCAAAACATTACTGAGATTTTTGGTAAATTGAAGGATAACGAGGAATATTTCCAGGAATCTTTCAATAAGATGATTGCCAAGAGCATCAAAAAAGCTCAAAAGAGCAATTCAAAATTGGTCATTGAAAAATATACTGAGGTTAGTGCCAGTGGAGAACGTCGATTCGTCGAAAACAAACCAGTAACTCAACATATCAGCGAAAAGGATTACAAAGATGTGGTCGAGGGTTACAAGAAGTACAAGAAGAATCAACGTAGCGATGTTAGGTTATTTTTGGAAGACTTTGATATTATTGACATTGTGCGGCACAGTGTCGGTGTAGGGAGTGTGGGAACTCTCTGCTACTTGATCTTGTTGCAAGATTTAGACAGTAATTACTTGGTACTTCAAGCTAAACAAGCTTTGCCAATTTATAATGATGATAAACTTTATTCTGATGTGGATGTCAGTCAGGGACAGAATATTGTTAACAGTCAATTGATTTTGCAGAGTGCATCCGATCCATTTTTAGGGGCCTTTGATACCAAGAAATACAGTTTTTACATGCGGCAATTTAAAGATATGAAATCTTCAATTAATTTAGACAAACTAGACTTTGAATCATTTGAGGACTATACGAAAGTTTGCGTAATTTTATTAGCCAGAGCTCATTCACATTCGCCTAACTATCCATTGATCATTGGATTTGGTGAGGAATACGCTGATATTGCTAATTCGTTAATGAACTTTACTAATAGTTATGTCAAACAAGTCGAATACGATTATGATTCGTTTAAAAAAGAACAGAGGGATGAAGGATAAATTTAGAAATGAAGGTTAACTAGCTATATGAAGGATGAATATTATAATAGGGATTTAAGTTGGATATTATTTGATAATCGAGTAATCGATCAAGCTTATGACGAGAAGGTTCCATATTTGGAAAAGTTAAAATTCTTGTCGATTGCTTCAAATAACTTAGATGAATTTTTCCGAGTCAGAATGCATAACATTTTAACTTTGATGAAACATAACGAGTCTGAAAAACGGACCGGTTTTTCGGGTGAAGAATTGTTAAGCTTGGCTTACGAATTTAATACACGAAATATTGAAAAAGAGTATATGGCCTACCATTCATTAATGAAGGAAGCTAAAGAAAAGAAGCTTTTTAAGTTGATGAAGTTCGGTGACTTGAATGATTCAGAGAAGAAACATATTAAAAAACTTTATAATAAGAAAATTTTACCGCGCTTAGACATGCAACGATTCATGAAGGAATTCAAGTTTAGACGTAATTTGAATTTACTGATGGAAACTCCCAATTATGTTTATACGTGCCCAATTCCTGAGGATCTAGGACGTTTGATGGAAACTGGTGTCGACAACCACTTTATCTTGATTGAAGATGTGATTCGTCACTGTGCTTCTGACATGATTCGAAAATATCAGATTTCTAAATTCTATGTTTTCCGTGTCACTTACGACCAAAATAAGCCTTATGATTTTTTGAATGAAAATTCAACTGATCAAGAGTATTTGAGTGAAATGATCAAGTATGTTGATACTAGAGATTTAAGAAAGATCACTCGAGTTGAATTTGCATGTAACGGCGATAAAAAGGGACGCGAGTATTTTGCTAAGTTGTTCAACATTAGTAAAAAGAGCGTCTACAAGATTCAAGGACCAGTCGATCTTAAATTTTTGAACACGATTTTTAAGATGTACAAGGATCATCCTGCTTTAGTTTCTGCACCATTTGAAGGACTACAATGGAACAGCTCTAACGATATTTTGCAATATTTGAATAAGTCACCCATTTTAGTTCAGTATCCGTACGATTCGTTCCAAGTTTTCGTTGATTATTTAGAAGCAGCTGTCAACGATCCTAAAACGACTAAAATCTGTATAACGATTTATCGAACGGAAGAGAATTCTGACTTATTGAGACTGCTTCAAGAAGCTGCCAACAAAGGAATCGACGTTACAGCAGTGGTGGAATTGCGAGCTAGATTTGACGAAGTTCATAATATTGAAGTGGCTAAATTGCTTCAAGAATCCGGCGTTAGGGTGCTGTTCGGGGATAAGGTCAATAAAGTTCACTCGAAAATCTGTTTAGTTTTGCATGCTGATAATACTGGTTATGTTCAAATTGGAACTGGTAATTATAACGCCATAACGTCACATGTTTTTTCTGATATAAGTTATTTCACAAGCAATCAAGAGTATGTGGATGATGCCACGAAGTTTTTCAACTACTTGATCACTGGTCAAAAAACGCCATATAAACTTTTGGCAACTTCACCTAATGGGATCAACGACATGATCGTGACCAATATTAAAAAGGCGACTGAGGCGTATAAACGTGATGGTCAAGGCGAAGTCTTTATGAAAGTTAATGGATTGACAGATGTCGATATCATCAATGCAATCTACGCTGCAGCTAAAGAAGGCTTGCCATTCCACTTGATCGTCCGTGGTCCATGTTCACTCAAATTAGGTGTTTGCGGTCCCAAGGAAGATATTCGGGTGAAGAGTATCGTCGGTGAACTGCTAGAGCACAGTCGAATTTATAAGTTTCAATATGGTAAGGATCATACTGATGTTTGGATTTCATCGGCGGATATGATGACTAGAAATTTGGAACGACGTGTTGAAATAGCAGTACCTGTTTTGGAAGAAAAGCCTAAGCGTCAGTTGTTGAAAATCGTGAAGATGTATTGGCGAGATACGGAAAATTCATATTATATGAATGAAGACGGCGATTATGTTAAGAAAAAGGTTCATAATGGCTTTTCCGCACAACAAACTTGGTTACGACAATTGAAGTATCGTAAATATATACATACAAAATAAGAACTCGTCTGTTCTTTGTTAGAGAATGACGATGGTCCTTTTGTGGCTACTGGATGAAATAATTTGATTTCATTTGGTACCATGAAGGGCTTTTTTTGTTTGTGTTTTTTCATATATAAAAAAACAGCTATATAGCAGTATTTCTACTGATATATAGCTGTTTTAGAACCCAATTTCTTCCGGTTTACTACGTTTTATAAATCACACGCAAAAAACGCGTGCAATTCATAAACCTAGGTAAATCCTCGGAAATTCCCAGGCTTGTTTCACTCTCTAGTCGTTGAAGTTTCCGCTTTCTACGTCTTTGATGAATGTTTCCAAATGATCGAAGTAAACTGGTGCATTGTCGATCATGTGATGGTGTCCACCGTTTGGTGTAGTTACTAAGCGGGCATGTGGAATTTCTTTTTGCATAATTCTAGCAGATGAAAGTGGCATTGTTTCATGTTCACCGAATGTTAATAATGTAGGAACGGTGATTTCTTTGAGATGTTTTCTGAAGTGCCAATCTTTTAGTTTACCCGTGATAACAAATTCGTTGTCACCTTGGAATGTGTTATAGACAGGAACAGCGGTTGTGTCAACCAAGTGTCTGATGGAAATTGGTTGTTTACGGTCAACGTATTCTGCATTTAAGATGTCAACATAGCTTTGATATGTAGGATCGGATAACTTGTTTTCTGCTTCGATCTTTTCCATGTACTTAACTTTTTCAGGACCAAGTGTATCTAGACGGCATTTGTTGACGTTTTTAACGTATTCGTCAATTTCGTCAACCATACTTGAGATGATGGCACCTTTTAGATGTTGACCATATTTAGCAGCGTACATTTGAACTAATGCGCCACCCCATGATTGGCCGATTAGATAAAAATTATCTAGTCCTAGTTTTTGTCTAACTTCTTCAACTTCTTCCAAGAAGTAGTCGTAAGTCAGATACTTTTTAGCAATTTCGGGATCGCTGTAGTCGGGTTGGTCGGAGTACCATGATCCTAATTGATCATAAAATGTAACTTGAACGCCAAGATCAGCTAATTTATCGCCGAAGTTCTCCCAGTATTCGTGATTTCCACCAGGTCCACCGTGGAGGCACAGCAATTTGATATCACCGTGGCCAGTTGTGTGGGTCCATAAGTGATACCCGTTGTCTAAAGTAAGGATTGTTGTTCCTTGTTTCATAAATTTCACCTTCCTGCTTATGATAAGTATAAGTATATATCTATTTCTTAGTCCTTTTCAAACATTCTATAATATTATTTGAAACTTTCTAATTATGGTAAAATTGAATGTGTTAGAGAGGACGAGATGATGAGGAAAATATTGCGAAGTTTAGTGCTTGTGGGAGTACTTTTAGGCTTTTTTTGCATGATGAATCTCATTGTTCAAGCTGATACAGTCGAGTCAAATCAAGAAGTTAACTTCAAGGTTTATAAGTCTGGTTCCAATTCAATTTCACCAGTCGATAACTTTTTTACCAGAAGGGCTGCGGTCAAGGCCAATGATAATGGTAGTTACCAAGTTTCTCTGTTAACTAAAGATACTGATTTTAGTGATCTCAATATTTTATCAATCGACGGTCATAAACCTGCCACCCAAGTAAAGGGCAATAATTTGAAGTCAGTTAGTTTTGAAATCGACAAGCTATCAGACTTGAAGAAGAGTTTGACAGCGGTTGTTCAAACCAAAGTTTTCGATTCTAAAATTGATCAAACTACGGTCACAATCACTTTTGATTTTGATTCGTTACGTCCTGAAGGTGCTAAAAATCCTGCCATGTCCGGTTTAAAGCAAGTGACAAAAGCTGATAAAAAATCTTCAACATCTTCCAACTTAAATGTAAGCTCAACGGAAGATAAAATTATTTCCACACCAAACAAAACACAAACTACAACGACCAAGTTACCTAATCTGCTGTCAGATATTGATGGAGTAAAAGTTAAGACTACAACTTCAAGCAATCAGGATAAGGATCAGGGAAATTCCTTGCCACAGATGAATAATTTAACTAATTATATTTTGATAGTTATTGGAATTATTATCGCAATTTCCATATTTGCCTTGTTGAAGGGAACTTATTGGAAAGGGCCTAAGTAGCCGATAATTTTCAGAAAAAGAATTGTCTTTTTGCTTTGCTTTGATAGGGGAATGTGTTAATAATATTCTGATAATAAAAAATCTACCATTTGGAGGAAGCCATCATGAGTGCTATCAGTGAGGAAGAGATTGTCACTCTTTGTGGTCAAGTGGGGACGATTCTACTAGAAAATGGTGCTGAAACAGCTCGTGTTGAAAACACAGTCGAATATATCGGAAGAGCTGCAAGTATACCAGTTGTTTGTCATGCGACAATGACTGGTATTTTTGTTAGTTCTGAAAAGAGCGCCAAAACTCGGATCTTCAAAGTTCGGGTCGGGGATTTTAATTTACAAAAAGTAGATGAGATCAATACTTTATCCAGAGAATTTACAAGTCAAAAGATAACTTTTGAACAGTTACGCCGAGAGGTCATGCGAGTTAAAGATGAGACCTTGGATTTTTCATGGATTACTAAGTGTATCGGTGCTGGATTAGTTTCCATGCCACCGATGTTATTATTTAAAGCCACTTGGGGTGACCTAGGATTGGCTTTCTTCGTTGGGATTATAGGCTACTTAGCTGCACAATTCGTTGGTCACAATACTAAAATACCTTATATTCCAGTCGCTATTGGGAGTCTATTGATCAGCATGATTGCACATATCTTAGGTGTAAGTGGGGTGGCACATGATGCTAACTATATTATTATCAGTGCTTTGATGCCGTTAGTTCCAGGGGTGCCAATGACCAATTCGTTGCGGGAAATTATTGAGCGAAACACTATTTCCGGTTTAGTCAGAGCAACTGATGCTGTTATGTCAGGTATTTCAATCGGTAGTGGTGTGATTATTGGGCAAATTGTAATTAAAGCGATCATGGGAGGTTAGTTATGTCAGAAATAATTTATGGATTTATTTTTGGCTTCTTATCCAGCGTTGGCTTCGGTATTATTACCAACAATCCTAGACGGACACTAGTTCCAGCAGGTATTATCGGTGCCAGTGCCTGGGTGGTCTACATTATTGTCAGTTGGTATAACCATGGTTTGATCATGCCTAATTTAATGGGAGCGATTGTGATTGGTATCTTCGGCAATCTGGGGGCAATTTTAGTAAAAGCACCAGTTAATATCTTCTATGTTCCCTGTTTAGTTTCATTGGTTCCCGGAGCTATTTTATACAATAGTATGCGTAATTTTACTTTAGGCAATGATAGTTTAGCTGCTTATGGCTTTATTGAGGCATTGACTGTAGGGATGTCCTTAGCAATTGGTTTCATTATCGCAGAAGTGATAGCCAATAAACTTTATCCTCCTTTAAAAAGATATTTGAACAAACGAGAAAATAAATAGAATGAAATAAACAACGCCTTTTGACTCTCATTGCAGAATCAAAGGGCTTTTTTAGTAGGATGGATTGTCAAATCAAGTTAGATTTCTCAAAAAGATTATCTAATATAAAAGCTAAAAATGGGATTTTGGGGTTTTTCGTAAATTGTTGTAATTAGTATCATAATTTTTGTTGAAAAGACAGGAGTAGAGAGTGTTAAGAATATATTCTATAGATATCTGAGATGAAAAATTTGATACACCGTAAGGTAGGGTCTCTTTTTGAGGTATTAGCAAAACGACGGTGGCATAAAGTGCAAGAGGGCTTTGTTCATCGTCGGTTATAGCAATGATAGGAGTACCATTTTGTCGAAAATGTTTAGCATCATTTACTATTTCAGCAGTTGTTCCACTTCTAGATATGATGATTGCAACATCTTTGTCATCCGAATTTATTGAAAGATAAAACTGCTCAGCCTGTAAGGGCATTAAAAGAATATGATAATTAATTTGTAATAGTTTTAATTGAAAATCAGATAGTCTTATGAAGTTGCTACTAACGCCGATACCGTATATATTATGAGAATTTTTTATAAGAGTGATAGCATTATTTAATTTTTTTGTAGTTAGAAGATGCTGAGTTGCTGTGATAGTTTCAATAGATAATCTAGATATTTTACTGGAAACTGTTAGTGGATCGTCATTTTTTGAAAATGGGGTATTAGCATCAACATTTTCGATGGTTAGTAGTTTTTGCTCATAATCGCGAGCTAAATTAATTTTAAAATCCTTGAAACCAGTGGTTTTACATTTTTTACAAAACCTCACAATTCCCGCAGTAGAAATATGAGTATTTTTAGAGAGTTCATAAATTGACATAGACAAAACAATTTCAGTATTGTTCAAAATATATTGTGATAAGACTAAGTAACTGCTTGTAAAATTATTCTTTTCACGTAGTTCATTTATGATTTGGGTCATTCTAGTTCTCCTCGTAAATGTTTGTTTCGATGTTTATAAGATTTTGTTTACGTTTTAGTGAAACATAGTTTCATTATGACTTAATAGTGTTCCCTCTGATAGTTATACAACATATTATAATTATAGAATTTAGAAAAGGAGATTATCTATTATGGATGGAATGACGAACTTTGTAGAAAAGAATATTGTTCCTAAGGTATCTAAAGTAACTGACTTAAGATACTTCCAAGCTCTTCGTAACGGATTTTTTGCTATTATGCCATTAACCATTATTGGTTCAATTTTTATGTTAATTACGGATTTTCCAGTTAGTGGATATCCAGAATTTATGGCTAATATTTTTGGCTCTCATTGGGCAGACTTTATTTCACCTGCCTATCGTGCAACTTTCAATATGATGGGTCTGATGTTTGCTGGAACTATGTCCTATAAACTTGCTGAAAGCTACAATTTGGACAAGTTAATGGGAATGGTTCTAGGAATCGTTTCCTATGTCGTTGTGTTACCTAAGACTGTTACAACGGATAAAGGTGTAACAGTAGAAAAAGTATTGTCTTTTGATTGGTTAGGTACACAGGGTGTTATTACCGCAATTATTACATCAATAATTACTATTGAAATATTACATTTTTGTGTGAAGAAGAATATTGGTATTAAGATGCCAGATAGCGTTCCTGCAATGGTTAGTAAAGCATTTAGTGCCTTAGTTCCAGGTTTCTTCATTGTCCTAGTTTCTTTAATCATTAATGGAATTGGAACTGTATTATCTGGCTCTTTTCCAAACATGATCTACTCAGTTATTCAGGCTCCTATACAGGGAATTATTGGGGCTCCATTTGCCATTATTTTAGTTGCTGGATTAAATGGGTTGCTATGGTGGTTTGGAATTCATCCAACTGTTATCAATTCAATGCTTTATCCAATTCTTTATGCTAATGCCGATAAAAATCAACAGTTGGCGGAATTAGGGAAATTGACGGCAGGACATGGAAATTATGGAACAGTCCAAATGCTTGATCAATTTGCAACCATTGGTGGGGCTGGATGTACTATTGGTCTTGCCATTACAATGTTTATTATCGCAAGGTCATCCAGAATGAAAGCAATGTCTAAAATTGCTTTTATTCCATCATTCTTTAATATTAATGAACCTTTGATTTTTGGATTGCCAGTTATTTTTAACCCATTAATGTTGATTCCTGTGACTTTGGCTCCAATTGTTTCAGTATCAGTGGCTTTCTTATCCATGTCAGTTGGCTTTATGCCGATGTTTACTAATATTCAAGCTCCTTGGGCGACTCCATTTGGTTTCTCTGGATTTCTTGTCGGAGGGTGGCAAGGATTGGTAACTCAATTAGTTTGTGTTGTTTTAGTTGTACTAATTTATTACCCATTCGTCAAAGCACTAGATAATCAATATCGTAAGGAAGAAGAAGGAGATACTTCCGTCGAATACTAAAAGAGGTAGTTATTTTGGAAAAAGAAAATGTTTATAACGTTTGTAGTGAAGTGGACTTGAAATCAATAGAACCTTATGTACCCATGGCTCCAGACATTGTACAGACTACTTCATTTCATTTCTCAAATTATGAGGAATTTATTGATTATAGTTCAGATGAAAAAAATCATTTTGTTTATACTAGAGGTTCAAATCCAACCATTAAATCACTTGAAGAAAAATTGGCCAAATTGGAACATGGTGAAAAATGTAAGGTGTTCAGTTCTGGAATGGGAGCCATTTCGGCAACGATATTCACACTCTTACAAGCCGGTGATCATGTTTTAATGTTAAACACGATTTATGGTGAAGCAGTTTCGTTTGGAAGATACTTAAAAAAATATAGTGTGGAATGTGACAGGGTAGATATTAAAAATAGTGATGATATTTTAAATTATATTAAACCAGAAACAAAAATGATTTATTTTGAAAGTCCATCATCGCAAAAATTTGAAATGATAGATTTAGAAAAAGTTTCAAAGCTTGCTAGAGACAGGAATATCTATACAGTAATTGATGCTACTTGGGCATCACCTATTTTCCAAAGTCCATTGGATTATGGTATTGATGTTGTTATTCATTCATTATCCAAATATATAGGGGGACATTCAGATAGTGTTGGTGGAGCTATAATAGGTAAAGCTGAAATTATTGATAATATTTTTGAAAATGGACATCAATCCTTGGGAGCAGTAATAAGTCCGTTTAATGCATGGTTAACGATTCGCGGACTTAGAACATTACCTGTTAGAATGACACAATTCGATCAGAGTATTAGATACGTATTAGACGCTTTAAAGAATGATAATAGAATTGAAAAGATATATCATCCATATTTAGCAACAGGCGAACAAAAAGAAATTGCGGATAAATATTTGACTGGGTATGGTTCGCTGTTTGGAATTGATTTCAAAGATAAAGATTTCGACAAATTAAAGATTTTCGTTAATTCATTGAAAATTATTTCAATCGGAGTCAGTTGGGGAGGCTTTGAAAGTTTAGCGTTACCATCTTTCAAGGGTAACAATGAATCTAATTTGGAAGAACGAGGCCTACCAATCTCACACGTTAGAATGTATGTTGGTCTTGAGGATCCTAAAAGTATTGTTGAAGATATTTATCAAGCAATGAACATGGCATACGGCAAATAAAAAAATCCTAATTAGGGTGAAAGATTAACTAAAAATTTTAGTAACTTTGGTGAGATCCATTAGTGTATCAGGGCTGTGCAAAGGGAAAGATAGCAGAATCGAGGCAGTTTTTATTGAATAAATAGTTTGTCTCGCTTAATACTCAATTGAGAACGTGATCAATAATCTTTTTTGAAATCATTACTACCATAAATATCGGTGGAATCGATCAAATTGATGCCACTGTGTCCATGATTTTAGTAGATGCTTGATTCTAGTGTGATTTCTCGAATCTTTAATGTGAAACTATTATACGAACTCATAACTTAAGAACTCCTTTAGATGATTTTTGAAATCACTTTATTCTATGGGGCTCAGGTTATGAGTTCTTTTTTCTAATGTATTGAACTCTAATTGTAAGATTGTTGGGCAGGTAGTTGAAAGTTTCCCCAAACATGGTTTTAAATGCAACTTTTTTATCAAAAATCCTAAAACTTGATTCACATCAATTTTTAAAACCACCTTACCCCTTAGAATATGTCTTGTAAGTTAAGAAAGAGGTAAGCAAAATGACAAAGTTAAACGTATGGATTACGAAACATCAAAATAAAATTACTGCTGCAATTGCAATTTTGATCGTATTGAGTTTACTTTCAGAATACGTTTTAAAATTTGGAACTGCTGCGACAGTCTTCATGATCGTAGCCAGTATCCTCGGAGCAATTCCAGTAGCTCTACATGCTTTTACCGCTTTGCAAAATAAGGTTATCAGTATTGAATTATTGGTAACGATCGCGGTTATTGGTGCCTTTATTATTGGAGAATATGAAGAGTCAGCCGTCGTAACTTTTCTTTTTCTCTTTGGTAACTATTTGGAACAGAAGACTTTGGAAAAGACTCGTTCTTCCGTTAAGAGTTTGACACAAATGGCTTCTACAACCGCCGAATTAGTCAATGAAGATGGTCAAACTGAAACAGTTGACGTCGATGACTTGGACGAAGGCGACCATGTCTTGGTTAAACCGGGTGGTCAAATTCCTGTTGATGGCAAAATCATCGATGGTACAGGTTATATGAATGAAGCTTCAATTACTGGTGAATCAACACCAGTGAAAAAGGGTATCGGCGATAAAGTTTTCGCTGGATCTTTGACCGATAATGGAACTATTACAGTTGAAACGACTTCCGTTGGTGAAGATACTACTTTTGGTAAAATCATCGAACTAGTTGAAGAAGCTCAAGATAGTCAATCACCAGCTGCTCGTTTTATTGATAAATTTGCTACATATTACACACCCGCTGTTTTAATTATTGGTATTTTAGTTTGGGCGATCACACGTGACTTCCCACTAGCTATCATAGTTCTTGTTTTAGGATGCCCAGGTGCTTTGGTTATTGGTGCACCAGTTTCCAACGTTGCCGGAATTGGTAATGGTGCGAAAAACGGAATTCTGATGAAAGGCGGCAATGCCGTAAATAGTTTTTCACATGTTGATACTTTAGTTTTGGATAAAACTGGTACTTTAACAACTGGCCAAATGAGTGTAACTGACGTGGATAACTTTGGTGACAAAGCAGAAAACTTAGCCTTGTTAGCTGCAGTTGAAAAGACTTCAGATCATCCACTAGGACAAGCAATCGTTAAATATGCGACTGATCAAAAAATTACTGCAACACCTGCACTACCAGAACTAGATACTGTAAAGGGCCAAGGTTTAGTTGGCCAAAATGATGATTTCAAGATTCTAGTCGGTAATGAACGTTTGATGAAAGCTAACGATGTCAAAATTTCCGCTGAACAAAGACAAGCTATCGATAAGCGAATGAATGATGGTGATTCAGTTGTCTTAATGGCTATCGATCAAGAGTTGAGATTAGTCGTTGGTGTCAATGATCAATTGAGAAGTGATGCCCGTGAAGGTCTCCAAGCTTTGAAAGACGCTGGTTTGAAACGAATCGTCATGTTAACTGGTGATAACAAAGTAGCTGCTCAAAGAGTCGCTGACAGATTACCAATTGATGAAGTTCATGCAGAATTATTGCCCGAAGATAAAGTAACTTTTGTTAAAAAATTCCAAGCTCAAGGTAGCACAGTAGCCTTCGTTGGTGATGGTATCAATGATAGTCCATCCCTTGCTACAGCTGATATCGGGATTGGTATGGGAACCGGAACTGACGTTGCTATTGAAACAGCTGATATTATCTTGGTTAAATCTAGTTTCGATGCTTTAGCACATGCTTATATTTTGGCTAAAAAGACAGTTGCTAATACTAAAGAAAATATCGTTATCGCTGTTGGTACCGTAGCACTATTGTTGCTCGGCTTGATTGTTGGCGTTATCCATATGGGTAGCGGAATGTTTGTCCACGAAGTAAGTATCTTAGTCGTTATCTTCAATGCGATGAGATTAATTAGAAATAAATCTTCAAAACTTGATTCAAATCAAGTTCTCAAGACAGCAAACTAATTAGAATAGTGTTTGTAAGTTAGTTGAGCAAGTGATTTTCGAATTACTTGCGAGCTGTAAGTGCTTCAAGCTTGAAACATTTACAGCTCGTGGGTATTTGAAACTTCACTAGCGATGAATTAAGAAATATGGAGGAATCGATTATGGCAAAAGCAATTTTACAATTAGGTGAATTAACATGCCCATCATGTATGACAAAAATTCAAAAGGCCGTTGAAAATCAAGACGGTGTTTCAAACGTAAAGGTCCTCTTCAACGCTGGTAAAGTAAGAGCAGACTTTGATGAAAGCAAGACTTCAGCTGACAAGTTGGCTCAAGTTATTACTGATCTTGGATATGAAGTTCTAAAAGTTAAAGTTAAGGAGCTAGCATAATGACAGAATTAACAATTGATGAAAAATTCGCTGCTGAACAAAAGCAGGCTGACGCAGATCACCACAAACCTACAGCTGGAGCAATGACAGGACACATCGTTTCCAATCATTTTCTTTTGAATATCAAGTTGCATCAGATTGCTTGGTTTATCAAGGGAAGCAATGCTGAAAGTTATAAATCAGTTTTAAAACAGACAATTGACGAAAATAATGCTTGGTATGATAAGATAGCTGATGAATTACTTGATGAAGGCCAATTACCTCCATCCACTATGAAAGAGTACTCAGACTACGCTATGATTGAAGAAGATGGCAAGAATAAATATTTGAGCGCTGATGAGATGATTCAAACAGTCGTTAATGATTTCAATACGGATAATATGTTCGTTACTAGAGCAATCAAATTGGCTGAAAACGAAGATCGTCCTTTTATGGCTCAAGTATTAGTTCAATTGTTAGGTTTCAATAATCATCAAATTAGAATCTATCAAGCTTTACTTGGTAAAAGCGCACGTGAAGGTTTTGAAGAGGAAGACGACGAAGATTTCGACTAAGGAGCGATAATTGATGGCAAAGTTGGCACATGACCACACTGCAGAAGATTGTGTAGAGTTAGTTTCTATTTTCAAAAATTTATCAACCGCTGATAAAAAGACGATTGCAACCTTGGTGACTCACCATCACTATAAGAGTGGCGAATATCTTTTTTCAGCCGGGGATAAAGCTGATTCCTTGATCATTGTGGCTCATGGACAGGCGAAAGTTTTTCAAATGTCAGCCAATGGGAAAGAGCAGATGTTGCGCATCCTTCAAACTGGAGACTTCGATGGTGAGGCAGCCTTGTTCGCTGATTCGGAGCATGCCAGTTATGCTCAAGCTTTGATGGACACCGCCGTTTGCCAGATTACCCGTAGTGATTTTCAAAAGTTGATGCAACAGACGCCAGAATTGACAGTTAATATGGTCAACGCCCTAGGACGTCGAGTAGGCCAGTTGGAGCAACAGACAACTGAAGTTACGACTGCTAGCGTTGAAAGCCGTTTGGCCAACTACCTTTTGGAAACAAGTGCTGGACTTGATAATGATGTCTTTACTTTGCCCCTCAAGAAAAAAGATATCGCAACTTATCTGGGTACGACCCCCGAGACAATTAGTCGGAAACTAACAGCCTTAAGTGACCAAGGTTTGATTGAGAAAATAACTAATAATAAATTTAAAATCTTAGACGCTGATCGATTAATGATGATCGATTAAATAAAAAAAGATCCTGAGTAAAATATTGTATTTTACTCAGGATCTTTTGTGCTTTTATGCCGAAATATCAATACGAAATTTCTAAATGAATCTATCTCATCCTACGGCGATGTAGTACAACTACATTCATTGTTCCAACTAATAAGACAAGTCCTAGAAGTGTTAAAGCTGATTGATTTTTATCACCAGTTTGTGGGAACTTTTGAGAGCTATAGTCATTATTTGAAGTTGCATTATTAGATTCTAGTGCTGGACTAGAAGGTAAGACTGCACTTGGTTTGTTAGGACTTAATGGTCCAGGTTCATAAGGACTTTCCGCATTTGGTAACTCAACAACAGGTTGTTCAGTACCAGGTTTCTCGGTACTTGGTTGTTCAGTACCAGGTTTCTCGGTACTTGGTTGTTCAGTACCAGGTTTCTCGGTACTTGGTTGTTCAGTACCAGGTTTCTCGGTACTTGGTTGTTCGGTACCAGGTTTCTCGGTACTTGGTTGTTCAGTACCAGGTTTTTCGGTACTTGGCAATTCAGTGCCAGGTTTCTCGGTACTTGGTTGTTCAGTGCCGGGTTGTTCGGTACCAGGCTGTTCGGTACCAGGATTTTCAGTACCGGGCTGTTCGGTACCAGGTTGCTCAGTACCAGGGTTTTCAGTGCCGGGTTGCTCAGTAACGGGTTGTTCGGTACCAGGGTTTTCAGTACCAGGATTTTCAGTACCAGGCTGCTCGGTACCGGGTTGTTCGGTGCCAGGGTTTTCGGTGCCAGGTTGCTCAGTACCAGGAGTTTCGATCACTGGAGGTGCTGGGCGATCCACTGATGAATCAGCCGTTTCGGAATGTCCTTCTTGGTCAGTCATCGTAACTTGATTAGTAAAGGTATCCTCACCAGTTGGTTCGTTGGTGGTGGATTGATATACCAATCTCATATCTCCGACAAAGCTACCTGTGGCTACAACTGTAATTGTGTTTCCATTTTTAGTAACAGTTATGGGGATAGGAAAGCCTCGGTTGTCCAGTAGTTTGGCACTATTATCAACGTAAGTGTGGTTGGGACCCAGTGTATCAACAAACGTTGGATCAGTTATACCGCTACCTTGAATAAACACATTGACTTCCCAGTTAATTGTAGTGGGTTTGTCCGGATCAACCCAGGCCGCAGATTTATTTAAAATAATCTGTGATAGTGTTTCGGTAGTTTCAGGGGTAGTTCCGTTAACACCAACACGAATAAACCCTTTACGGTTCAATGGTGTCAGTGGCAAAACGCCATTTAAAACAACTGTTCCAGTTGGGGCACCCTTTTTGACTGTAATCGTACCGATAGTGACTCCCAAAGAGTTTAGCATTGGAAATGATCTATCAGAAGTGATTTGAACATTGTCAGGTATACCAAAAGTTAAAGTATCGCCTTCAGAAACCTTAACTCCGTTGGGAATACTCCACTGATAATTCAAGGTGTATTTACTGCTTTCTGGTAATTCAGCATTATGCTCATATGTTTGTCCGTCTGAGTCTGAAATTACTGCGCTATTACTATCGAGTCCTACGACCTCAGTAATATCACGTGCAAAAACTTGATTAGACGTTGAAACTAGAACAAGCAAAAAACTAGCAATAATGGCCGATACCAATATTGTTATTCTTTTCAAATTCATCCCTCCTTAATCAAAGGATTTTCTATCGTAATCTAAATTATTTTTTTTGATAGCTTTGATCGATGCTTAATTTAGCATAAAATTGGGATAATAAAATACTATATGACAAATTGTACTATTATTTATATTGTTATTTTATAACAATTTATGTTATATTACTCTGCTTTTAATAAAACAAATAGCAGTCTTAAACTCCTATCTTATTAGGAATCTAAGACTGCTTTATTTATTATATATTTAACAACTAATCTTTCTGAAGTGGCTGATTAATTACCAACTTTAACACTAGGTTCAACTTGCACCATAGTTTCAATATCTTCCGTTTGAAATTTCTTTGACAATTGAGTCAACATTTCGTCAGTCATCTTATCCAGATCAAACTTAGGACAAAAGCCCCATTCACTGATAGCATCGTCAGCATTGATGTAGTTGGGCCAAGAATCGGCGATTTTTTGAAGTTTAGGGTCTACTTGATAGCTTAATTCAAAATCGGGAATATGTCGTCTGATCGAAGTAGCAATACTTTCAGGATCAAAGCTAATCGAGGTGATATTAAAGGCGTTTCGATGGATCAACTTGTCTGGGTCAGCATTCATTAACTTCACTACAGCGTCGATTGCATCATCCATGTACATCATATCCATTAAAGTTTTATCGGCAATCGGTGAACGGTATTTTTTGTGCTTCAAAGCTTCGTAATATATATCGACGGCGTAATCAGTCGTGCCACCACCTGGGGCTACTTTATAAGAAATTAGTCCGGGGAAACGGACTGAACGTGTGTCGATGTCGTATCTTTCATAGTAGTAGTTTGCTAATAGTTCTCCAGAGACCTTGGTCACACCATAAATAGTTGAGGGATGCATTACTGTGTCTTGGGGTGTGTCGTCAGGATCAGCGTCTGGTCCATAGGCTGCAATCGAGGATGGAGCAAAGAATTTGGTTCCAGCACCCAATTCACGTGCTACTTCTAAAGCGTTTATCAATCCCGTCATATTTAATTCCCATGCAAAAGCCGGATTCTTTTCGGCCTTAGCTGATAAAAGTGCTGCCAAATGAATAATAGTATCGACTTTATTCGCCGTCGCAATTCTTAAGAAAGCGTCAAAATCTTTCACATCTAAAACTTCAAAATGACCATTTTCGACAACGGGATTACCGTCAATTCGTCTGATATCAGTTGAGATAACATTCTCTGGGCCTAAGTCATTACGTAATCTTTCAGTCAGTTCGGAACCAATTTGTCCTAAAGCACCAGTGATCAATACTTTTTTCATGAGGAGTTACTCCTTTCAATATTGAACTGCTTTGTTAAGAATATTTAATTCGGTACCAACTTGTTCATAAACTGCGATTGCTTGGTCTAGCATGTCTTTAGTATGAGATGCGTTGGGCATATTTCTAATACGACCAGTCCCTAAAGGAACAGTTGGATAGACGATTGGTTTAGCATAGACGCCATTTTCAATTAACTTTTGGGAAAATTTCTGAGCTAATTTTTCATCGCCAACAATGACGGGAGTGATCGGTGTTTGCGATTTACCGATATTATAGCCAATGTCTTGCAGCGAGTCTTTGAAATAATTCGCATTGTCCCACAGCTTTTCAACATATTGCGGATTGTTTTGAATCAACTCGATAGCTTTGATACATCCAGCAGCCGCACCGGGGGTTAGTGAGGTTGAGAATAAGAAAGGCCGGGCTTGTGATTTTAACCAAGTAATCAATTGTTTTGTACCAGCTATATAACCGCCAACGACGCCAATTCCTTTGGAAAGGGTACCCATTTGTAAGTCGACATGATCTTGCAAGTGAAATTCTTTCACCGTTCCAGCACCATGTCCCATAACTCCAGTTCCGTGAGCATCGTCCACGTAAGTAATGATGTCATTTTCTTCACAAATTTTGACGATTTCTGGGATATTGGCAATGTCGCCGTCCATTGAAAAAACGCCATCGGTGATATACATGATTTTTCGATAGATATTATCTGATCTTAATTGTTGAGCTTTCATCTTTAAGTCTGCCATATCCTGATGTTTGACACGGATAATCTTGGCTCCAGAAAGTCGAGCTCCATCGATGATTGAGGCATGATTCAGTTCATCGGAAAGTATCGCGTCACCTTTTTTCATGATGGCAGGGATAGTACCCAAGTTAGCGTTGAATCCAGATTGGAAAGCAATTGCGGCTTCTGTCCCCTTAAATTCAGCAATTTTTTCTTCTAATTGTTGGTGAATATCTAGAGTACCGTTAATGGTGCGAACGGCTCCGGCTCCAGCACCAAATTTCTTAGTGGCATCGATTGAAGCTTGAATCACCTCTTGATTGGTCGCAAAACCGAGATAATTATTGGAAGCTAAATTGATCAATCTTTTGCCAGCAATTTCAATTATGGGACCATTACTACCTTGCAAAGTATCGATAGTGTTGAAAAGACCGTTTTTCTTCAATTCGTCGATACCGGTGGTCAAAAAGTTTGTCAGTGTGGTTGAACTCATTTGTAGACTCCTTTGCAATTGATATTGTCCGTACATCCGTACTATACAAGACGGAGAAACCGCTTACAAAGACTTAGCTTGTTAAGCTATCCACATACTAAAGATAGTTCAAGCTGGCTCTAGTTAGTTGGCCTAATAGACGTTTTGTCAAGTGATTAAAAAGTTGAAGTTATATTTAGGGAATATAAAAACTCTAAAAAAACATGACTATATTTATATTTTTTATTAAAAAATATATTCATAGTGTAGAGGATTCGTTATATAATGAGTCGATGAGTTCAGGCTTAGGGGAGAATGACTATGAGGAAAATATTCTTGGCACTTTTGATTTTTGGGGCTTTAGTGTTAACGGGGACAACCAATGTTGAAGCCGCAACAAATAGCAATAATACCGATATAAAAATCGATGGTAATTTTAATGATTGGAAAGATAAACCAATTACTAAATCGAATAGAGGTCTGATAAAGAAGGAGTCTTTAGTAGCTGACAAAGATAACGTGTATTTTTATGCGAGCATGTCACCAAGACATGGTGTTGGTTATCAAGAGATCGCACGTTCAGGTTATAAGTTAACTGTTGGTGACAAAACGTTTCTGCTAACAGTCGATCCAGATGATTATGCGAGTGGCAATCGGCTGACGACGATGAACGTTCAAGAAATTGATGGCGATGGCAAAATTAATAAAGTTGCTGAGTCTTCACAAGTTTATATAAAAAGTAAGGTTAATCAAGGAAACGGTAAAGGTTTTAAATTAGATATGGAATTTAAATTGCCTTTGTCAGAGTTGGGTATAACTAATACAGCTTCACAAGATATTACGCTCTCAAATGAGGACTTAGGAAGTAAAACTTTGCACGTTGTAGGTGGAAGTACTGGTCCAGTCTTGTTAGCAATCAGTGGCTTAGCCATAGCTTTATTTGCGATTTTTAAAATGCCTAGAATCAAAAGACTTAGGGAGACGTCTAATGAATAGTTTTTTGTTACTGGGTATCATTATTTGGATATATTTGCTGTCAGTTGTAAGAAGAGCTCGACTGACGGCTTTTTCTTTTCTTGTCGGCAGTGTTGGCTGTTTTTTTGTCTTGATGACCTTAAGCACGCCTTATTGGGTTTGGTTTTTTACTCACGGAGTGATCGACGGTGTTGCAATAGTTGAAAAACTTATAAAAATGGGCTCTGTTTATCCGAAGTACGGATGGATCTACATTACGAATCAAGCCACTCCGGTTACTTTGCAAATTGACTATGAATGTTCAGGGATAATTGAAACAATGGCTTATATGAGTTTATTGCTTTTTTATCCGACATATTCACGTAAAGAAAAATTTTTTTATTCAATACTCGGCTTGGTTTGGATCTATTTAGCCAATGTTGTTAGATTGATTATCGTTGTGGCAATGGTCTATTTGGGTGGGGCAGACGTCTTTTATTTGGCACATTCAATTTTGGGAAGATTAGTCTTTTACCTGTTGATCATTGTCTTGTATTACAACGTCTTCACTTATTCACATTGGGCGCAAGAATTCTACAAGCTGTTTAAAAAGAAAGTAAGAAGTGTATGAAATATTTTTGGTATTTAACAATTAGACAAATGGGATTTTGGCTGACCTGGATCTTGATTCCCATTGTGATCGAAATAATTCCTGCCGTTATTTCTGCTATCAGGCTGGCTGCCAGAAATGCTCAGACTGTTAAAGAAGAAATGCCGCTTAAATTGCCGTTTATTACGATAATAATACCGGTCTATAATTCGGAAGCGACGCTTTACAATTGTATTAAATCAATTAAGGATTCAACATATCCTGACAAGTTAATTCAAATTATAGTAGCTGATAATCAAAGTACGGATAATAGTTTTGGTGAATTTGCCAGAGCACAAAACAAATTTAATTTGAACATGCAATTGCTTAACACAATTAAGGGGAAAGCTAATGCCTTGAATGCTTCGATTTATGAGGCAATTGGCGTGTATGTAATCAATATTGACAGTGATGGAACCTTGGAAAAGCATGCTTTGATGAATATGGTTTTAAAATTTGAGAATAATATTGATATTTCAGCCATGACGGGAACTATTTTACCTAGAAAAGATTTGATCAAGCGAACTAAAAAGCCTTTCTTAAGATTGTTGCGACAGAATGAGTACTTTGAGTATGCTCAAGCTTTTCTTTCCGGTCGGGTGATCGAATCTTATGAGAATCAATTATTTACCATGTCTGGCGCTTTCTCGGCTTTTCGAAAATCCGTGATTATGAAAACCTTCATGTATGATACGAATACATTAGGTGAAGATACTGAGATGACCTTTCAAATTCGTGATCGGCTGAAGAAAAAGATCTTAATTTGTACTAATGCTATTTTTTATATTGAACCAATCGATGGGTTAGATGCCCTCTATCGACAACGGCAACGGTGGCATCGTGGTGAATTAGAAGTAATTAAGTCGTATATGAACAATAATGCGGACGTAAAGTTTTTCTTCAAGAATTTTTTGGTGCGACGTTTGGTAATTGATCACACCTTTTTATTTCCAAAGATGATTTGGATGTTTGCTAGTTTTGTTCTCTTGTTCTACCGCTATTCACCAGTGGTTTTGGGAATTTCGTATCTTATTATTTATTTTTTGTACGCGATGGTTTCAATTCTGAATAATTTATGTGTGCGAATGTTGTTGAGGGAATTCGAGAATGAACGGCGATTTTATATCAAACTCACATGGGTAGCTTGGACTTTGCCATTTTATAATTTCATCTGTTCTTGTTTTAGATTAGTGGGAACATTGAATGTAGCTAGCAATAGCCACGAGTGGAATGCTTTGAGTTTTAAAGAAGAAATACAGCGAATTTTAAAAGTTTTTGGGAAAGATATTCGGAGTCTGGAGAGGGATAAAAGTTGAATATAGAAGGTTATGAAACATACAGTACTTATAAGTTAACATCTTATATCAATGCTAGTCATGCTGTCCGTTGGGAAAATGGCATTGGAAAAGAACACATGCATACTTGGGCGATTATTTGTGAGATACATGTCAATCATGAACAAATGGTGCCTTTTAACGTGATTGAAAATGAATTGAAGGAAGTGTCACAACGGGTTTCGGGGAAGTTTTTAAATGAAGTACCACCCTTTGATCGTATAAACCCTACTTTAGAAAATTTGACCACTTATTTCTTCAGCGTCATTAACGATATTTTACGTAAAAGAGATGCAGTTTTAACTCGTTTAGAGATTGGCGAATCTCCAACTAGATTTTATTGCATAACCTTGAAATAACAGGGGTGCGTATGAAGAATAAAGTCTTTATTTTTGGCAGTAAATTAATTAAATATTTGTTTTATTTTTTATTTCTATTAACTTGTTATTTTGCGATTACCTCGCCCAATCTGATTTTGGGTGATAATAATGTAACTGGTTCAGGGACGACTATAGTGACGGCTCTATTTATAATTACCGCTTTAATTGTGATCGGAACTTTTTTGACGTTTGAATCTTGGGCGGACTTATTAAAATATATTTTTATTGATCGTCAGTGGGTAACATCAATTACTTCATTAAGTGTGGTAGTGATAATTCAGATAGTCTTCGTATTGAATGTTCATCCAGCAATTGGTTTTGATCCGGGAGCGATTCATCGGGCGTTGATTCAGACAACTGATATTGAAACCAGAGCTTACTTTTCACTTAACATGAATAATATTGCCACGATGTTATGGCAACACCAGTTGGCATTATTTTTTAAAAATCATTCATGGTTGCTGTTTGACCTGATAACTCTGTTTTTCGTTGACCTTTCGGCAGTGTTGAATATTTGTAGCGTGTTAGTTATCGATCCTAAAAAAGTTCCGCTGGCCATTTATATGCATGCATTGTGGCTATCGGTCTTTCCAATGATAATCGTGCCTTATACTGACGCTTGGGTATTACCATTCGTTTCGATGTATATTTTTCTGTATTGTTTGTTGCGATACGGGAAATTAAATTTGATTTGGAAAAGTATTGTGGCACTTTTATTAGGAATTACGGTTGCTGGGACCTACTTTATCAAACCGTCAGCCATCATTGGGATAATCGCCATCGGCTTAATCGAATTGCTATATTTATTCAAAGGTAAATTTTCAAAGGAAAGAATGATTATTGAGTTTATCTTGGGGTTGATAATCTTAATTGGCGCCGTACCAACTTATTCGATTACAAATTATGCCATCGATCACCAAAAATACATTAAGGTCAATGCTGAACGTGCCATTGTGCCATTGCATTTTATCAGTATGGGAGTTTCTGGTGATGGCGGCTACAACGCTCACGATGCTTTAATGATGGCTAAGATGCCTAGTAAACAAGCCCAAACGGCCTATTCCAAAAAAGTGCTAGAAAAACGGCTTCAAAAGAAAGGTTTCTGGGGCTATCTGAAATTTCTTCTCCAAAAGCACGCTAATAATACGGCTGATGGAACTTTTGCCTGGATCAAAGAAGGACATTTTATCAGCGATAATCCTAAACCGTCCTCAAAAGGATTGGCTGGTAAAATCCGTAATTTCGTTTATCTATATGGTAAAAACTTGGGCGATTTTCGATATATAGCTCAAGTGTGGTGGGTATTTTTGTTAGCAACGATTCTTTTTAATTGGAAAGATGACCGTAAAATCGTGCAGTTATTGCGATTGACCATTATTGGAGGCTTTATGTTCTTGCTGATCTTTGAAGGTGGAAGAAGCCGCTATCTAATTCAATTCCTGCCAGCGTTTCTTATCTTGTCAGCTCTCAGCTGGGGTAAGTCATGGCAAAAATTGACCGAATTATTTGCATGGACCAAATTATAAAATAACGTAGCTTATAAAAAAGCTGCGTTATTTTTATGGATACGTGTTATCCGAATTATTATCGCTGGTTTCGTTGAAATGTTCGGTAATAGATGATATTTTAAAAAGACCAAATGTTGAATATGGGGGATCGAATATGTCTACTCCAGAAGAAATTCTGCAAAAGAGTATCACGACCGGAGTTAGTAAATTGAAAAAGACGTTGTTGGCCAAAATGTTGCTGGGCTTTATCGGTGGAGCGTTAATATCAATTGGCTTCTTAGCTTATGTACGGGTGACAGCATCAATTCCCAGTGCTTTGGGGAGTGTCAAAGCGCTAGTCGGTGCAACCGTTTTTCCTATTGGGTTGATTGCTATCCTCTTAGCTGGGGGAGAACTGGCTACTGGAAACATGATGGCCGTGGGAACGGCGCTCTATTCGAAAAAGATTAAATTAAGTGACTACTTGATGAACTTAGCAGTGATTACCTTATTTAATTTCTTAGGGGCAGTCTTTGTAGCTTATTTCTTTGGTCATGTGACAGGTTTAACTCATGCACAGCCTTTTGCTCAAGCGGTGATCAACATTGCCAACAGTAAGACTAGTGCTAGCTTTTTTTCAGCTTTTGTTTCCGGAATCGGCTGTAACTGGTTAGTTGGGTTAGCGGTGTGGTTAGCTATGGGTGCAAAAGATGCAGCTGGCAAGATTTGGGGGATCTGGTTTCCAATCATGATTTTCGTGGCAATTGGTTTTCAGCATAGTATTGCCAATTGTTTTATTATTCCGGCCGCTATTTTTGAAGGTGGGAGTAACTGGTGGCTCTTTTTCCAAAACTTCGTCCCAGTTTATCTAGGTAATATCGTTGGGGGAATTGTTTTTGTTGCCGGATTTTATCATCTGAGTTATAAAAAATAATAAATCTAAATGTTGGTTAATTATCGAATATTGAGATAAAATAGATGGCAAGTTATTGAGGGATGGCAGGAAGATGCTGTCCTTTTTTATTTTCCAAAGTTATGATAACGCTTTGATGGATTTTTGAAATCTCAGCATAATAGTGGTAACATAATATAACTTTAATTTAAGAGGTTATTATGATGACAGACAAACCTAAGGTTAACGAACAGGACGAAAAGCAACGTGAACAAGCACATTTGAATGATGTGGTTGCACAAATTAAAAAGTCCGAAAGCTGTCTTCAGGAACATATTGAAGTCGCTGAAGATGACTTAAAAGTTATTAATAATGCTTTCGATGATATTCACATTGGAATGGATGGCGATTCGATCTCAATGGATGCAGCCCTATCCATTCATCAACAGCAACAGATGCTTGACGAAAGAAACAACAGTTGGCAACAGTCGAAACAACGTTTAGGCATTCTCAAAAAGCTGGAAAAGACACCTTTCTTTGCACGATTAGACTTCCAGGAAAAAGGTGAACCCAAAAAGGAGACCGTTTATATTGGTTTAAGTTCTTTTACTGACCGCAATGATCACTTTTTAGTTTACGATTGGCGAGCACCAATTTCTTCTATTTATTATGATGGTAAATTGGGCGATGTAACTTACCAAACTCCCGATGGGGAACAGCAAGTTGAATTATACTTGAAACGTCAGTTTTTGGTGGAAGATGGCAAGATCAGAGCTTACTTTGACACGCAAGAAACGATCGGTGACCAAATGCTCTTGGAAGTCTTAGATGGTAAATCTTCGACACATATGAAAGGGATCGTTAAGACGATTCAGAGTGAACAAAACAAGATCATTCGTGATACTAAGTCGAAATTATTGTTTGTTCAAGGAGCTGCTGGTTCTGGTAAAACTTCAGCTATCCTTCAACGGATCGCTTTCTTGCTATATCGCTATCGTGGGACGTTAACATCCAGTCAGGTAGTAATGTTCTCACCTAACTCGTTGTTCAATGACTATATCAAAGATGTTTTGCCAGAAATGGGTGAACAAAACATGGTGCAAATGACTTACAAGCAATTTTTAGCACGCCGTTTACCTAACTTAACAGTCGAAAGCTTATCTGATCAATTTGAAACAGTTGTCGATACTAATAGTAAATCCGTCAGCAAGTTCGTCTCGGATATTGAGTTTTTCAAGATACTGACTAATTATAGTAAGCTACTCGGTCAAAGCGGAATGGCTTTTAAGGACATCAAGTTCCAAGGCAAAGTCTTTATTGCGAAGGAAAAAATTCAAGAAATCTACTATAGTTATGGTTCCCAATATAATTTGGGCAATCGTTTGGATGCGACGGTCGATCGTTTGGTCAAAATGTTGCATCGTAAAATTGGTGCGGAAATGCGCTCGAAGTGGGTTGCGGAAAGAATCGAGAATTTGAGTCAGGAACAGTTGCAAGCTTTATATAACACCGCTGATCAGGAATTTAAGAATGGCGATGAAGAGAAGAAGTTCTTAGCTCGTAAGATCGTCACGGCAATGATGCAAGGCGTTTATAAGAATATCAAGCGTCTGCGTTTCTTGAACGTTGCCAGCAACTATATGAACTTTCTCAAAGCTGTCCCTAAGATCGTCAACTTAAAAGATTACGAAATTACTGACGAACAATGGGATCAATATGTAGAGAATTTTGTCACAGCTTTCCAAAATAAACAAATTTCGATGAATAATCTTAGTCCTTACCTTTACTTGTATGATTTGGTGACTGGTAAACACGGTGAATTGGACATGAAATTTGTCTTCATCGACGAGATTCAAGATTATACGCCATTCCAATTGGCCTACATGAAATATAAATTCCCACGGGCTCGTTACACGATGTTAGGTGACTTGAATCAATCGATCTTTACTAAGAAAAATAGTCAGACCTTGCTGACGGAAGCTCAAAGTTTGTTCAATGCCGATGAAACGAGAGTAGTTCAATTAGTTCACTCATATCGTTCGACAAAACAAATTACGGACTTTACGAAAGCTATTTTGACAAATGGCCAAAAGATTGAGCCGTTCAATCGTAACGGTGATTTGCCAAATATGCTATTGGCTAAGGATATCGATCAATCGATTCAACAAGTGATGACGCAGCTACAAGAAAATAATCAACATAAATATACGACCGCCATCATTGCTAAAACTTTGGCTGATGCGGAAGAATTGCATAAGCTGTTAAAAGCTCAAGGTGTGCAATCAACTTTGATCCGTTCTGAAAACCAACGCTTGGCTACAGGCACGATCGTCTTGCCATCATTCTTGGCTAAGGGACTGGAATTCGATGCGGTCATTATGTGGGATGCATCTAAGGACAAATTTGACGAAGACGAACAACAATTAGTCTATACGATTGCTTCTAGAGCAATGCACAAGTTGACCATTACTGTAATTGGAGCACCATCACAATTATTGGAACGTGTGCCCGAAAAGTATTATCAAGTAGCTCAACCTAAAATTTAATCGTTTTAAAGAACGCAAATACCTGCCGATTCTAAATATGGAATTGGTAGGTATTTTCTTTTTTGGATAATATTTTTAATCAAGGATTGTTAAAGCTCTTCCCGAATAATATACTTAAAGCTAGATATTTTTTGGGGGAAATTAAGTGAAAATTAAATGGGTATATAAGATCAGTGGCATAATTATTGCGTCGTTAGCGATAATTCTCTTAGTTGTCGGACACTTTTCGCAACACAATGAGGTCCAAAAGGATGTCAAAGTTGAAACTAAAAAAGACGCGAGAAAAGATATTAAAAAGGCCCCTCAAGTTCGAGAGGACAAAGGAATGGTCAGCTTAAAGAATTTCAAGTACGATCAGTCTTCGGAGAAGAAGTCTTATCCAGATTTGAACCAACATCCTAATGCTTGGATCGATGTCGATATAGCGACGCAACGGACGTATATCAAAGATGGTAAAACGACGTTATACGAAATGTATTCTTCAACTGGTAAACATGATACGACCCCACGGGGAACTTATTACATTCAAAATGAACGGGGAGATTTTTTCTACACCAAGCCGTTAAAGATGGGAGCCTATTACTGGGTATCATTTTTACATCATGGTGAGTATTTATTCCATACTACACCGACAGATGTTAACGGGAAGTATGATGACAAGATCGCCAAAACCTTGGGGAACGAACCATCGTCACATGGCTGTATTCATCTTTCCACACCTGATTGCAAGTGGGTCTATGATAATGTGCCAACAGGAATGAAAGTTGTTATCCACGGAAAATACCATGCTTAAGCAATTAAGATCGAATAATGAAAGCGGATTTATTGTCATGGCAATCGAAATGTTTTAAGTTGAATATATACTTAAACTTTCGGAGGTCAGCTTGATGAGTGAAAAATTTGATTATGACGTACTTTACATTGGATCTGGACACGCAACATTCGATGGAGCGACACCCTTAGCTAAGATTGGGGTCAAAGTTGGGGTTATTGAAAGTGGACTAGTTGGTGGAACTTGTCCTAATCGTGGCTGCAACGCCAAAATAACTTTGGATGAGCCAGTTAAAATGACCCGTGAAGCTGAAAGAATGGCCGGTGTTTTAAAGGGTGATTTAACGATTGACTGGACTAAGAATGTAGCTCATAAACAGGAGATCATCGATAATCTGCCTCAAGATTTAACTAATCGTCTAGAAAACGCTGGGGCTACGATTATGAAAGGCCATGCGACTTTTAAAGATAACCACACCGTTTTGATCGATAATAAAACTTCAGTGACAGCTGAAAAGATCGTGATAGCCACTGGTTTGAAACCTCATCGTTTAGATATCGTGGGCACAGAGTTGGCTCATGATAGCGAAGACTTTATGAATTTGACCACTTTGCCCAAAGACATCACCATCATTGGTTCGGGCTACATTGGGATGGAATTTGCGACAATTGCCAACGCTTCCGGAGCCAATGTCACTGTGATGTTGCATTCAGATAAAGTTTTACGCAAGTTCTATCAACCGTACGTCAAGATGGTAGTTGATGATCTCAAGCACCGTGGCGTAAAGTTTATCGAAAAAGCTAACGTGCAATCCTTTGAGAAAACAGCTACGGCCTTTAAAGTTAACTACGGCAATGGCCAATCCTTAGTTACTGATTGGATCTTAGACGCAACCGGCCGAATTCCTAATCTAGAGAATTTAGCTTTGGAAAATGTCGGTGTTAAATATGACCACAGTGGTGTGTTCGTCAATGATTATTTACAAACAAACGTTGAGAACATCTATGCTGCAGGGGATGTGGTCGCCAATGACTTACCAAAAGTTACCCCAGCCGCTTACTTTGAATCGCTCTACTTAATGCAACTGTTCTCTGGTCAAACAACTGAACCAATCAAGCTTCCCGTTATCCCATCAGTAGTCTTCACTTCACCACGAATCGCTAAAGCTGGAGTGTCAGTTGAAGAAGGTCAAGAAAAGGGTTACGATATTGCATCCAACGACTTAGCTGATTATTGGTATTACAAGGTAGACAAAGAACCATTGGCTCAAAGTAAACAAATTCACGATCAAAAAGGCCACTTAGTAGGAGTTACCGAAATAAGTGACCAAGCGCAAGATGCCGTAAATGCATTATTGCCAGCGATAGAATTCCAATTTGACCGTCAACAAGTTGGCCGTTTAGTGGGTCTTTTCCCAACTATTGGATATGCAGCTTGGCATCGGGCCTAAAATATTGTATGCAAAAAACCTCTGATTTTATATTTCGAATCAGAGGTTTTTTTACGTGTAAAAATCTTATTGAGAAATTATTTTCTCCAAAAACCGTGTTCTTGGTCGACGGCCTTTTGAGCAACTAAATTCAAGTAATTAAAGGGTTGATCGAAGTTAGGCGAGAAGAGCATATCTAATAAAGCTAATTCATCAATCGTGTTGCCGTTTTGGATCACTACCGACATCGTGTTGGCCGATTGGGAGATTTCATGATCAGACATCATTTGAGCACCTAGAACTTTACGGCTGTCTTTGTCATAAACCAATTCGACAGTGACTTTTGCGGTGGTGGGCATGAAATCAGGCCGATAATTGCCTTCGTAGATTACGGATGCGGCATTGAAATGAGCTTTTTGAGCATTTTCGAGAGTCAAACCAGTAGCGGCAATGGTCTTATCGAAAAGTAGCATGCCGGTAGTAGCTTGCGTGCCCATCGTTCGAACTCTTTTGTTGAAAATGTTGATTCCGGCTAGCATACCTTGACGGATTGCGTGAGAAGCTAAAGGAATATAAGCTGTTGTGAAAGTTGGATTGAAGTGAACTTCGGTGGCATCTCCAGCCGCAAAAATATCTGGGTCAGAAGTTCCCATATATGGATCAGTGATGATAGCTCCATTTTCAGCGATATTGACTTGACCTTTAACTAGATCCGATTGTGGTACGGTACCAGGTGCAACTGTAACCAAATCGACATCACAATCACAATTAGTTGATTTGAGATTGATTTTATCGTTAGGTAAGTCGTTGAATTGGGTGACCAAGGTATCAGTCATAACATGAACGCCATTTTCAATCAAAAGTTGTTTGACTTTTTCAGACATAGTAGGACTGAGATATTCGTGCAAGAGATAATGATCCTTTTCAATCAAATGAACTTCATGATTGGATTTTCGATAACCTTCTGCAAACTCTACTCCAGCATAACCACCGCCAACAATGGCGATTCGATGACTATTTTTAGCTACAGCGTAAAGCTGATTTGCCTCGTCACAAGTCTTACCAAGCATTACCCGGGGACTTTCGATACCACTGATAGCTGGAATGGCGGTCAGTGACCCGGTAGCGATGAGTAATTTATCATAGTGGTCGTGAACCATCGCTTTAGTTTTTAAATCTTGAGCTAAGACAGTGTGCTCTTTAGCGTTGATACTGATGACGTCATGTTGCATCTTCATATCGACGCCTTTTTTGATAAAATCTTTTGGATCGGCATAGAAAACATCGTCTAAGTTTTTAACCGTTCCCCCGAGATGTAAATACGTTCCACAGGCCAGATAAGAAATCTCTTGGTGGCGTTCGTAAACCGTTATATCAGTATTTGGATAATATTTGATGATTTGATTAATGGCTGCGATTCCAGCGTGAGTACAGCCAACAATAATAACTTTTTTGTTCGTGATATTGCTATCCTTTCTCTTTGTCGTATACTACGGGTAGATAATAACTATGGTAAATATACACTCGTTTATAGGGGAATGAAAGTATGAAAACGATTTATCGTTATTTTGTGCAACCACAATTGGATGGAAAGAAGAATACGATTTTTGGATATGAGTTGTTAATGAAGGAATTGACTGATCAAGGCTGGCGGATTCCGGCTTCATTTAAAGATATCGACTCACAAATCATTTCGGACTTGTTGATTCAGACAACGAAGATTTTAGGCCTAAAAGTACAATACTGTTCAGTCAACATTAATCGTGAACAACTGATGGATACGACCATTGCTAAAGCTATCATTCAGAGTCAAAAACAACTCTATCCAGCTAAGTTAGTCGTGGAATTAACTGAGGAAAAAGGTTGCAAGAGTTATCCTGATACTAGTTTGATTCCACAATTGCGTAAATTTATCGAGCAGGGGATGCAATTGTCATTGGATGATGTTGGAACTGGTGTCAATGATTTTAAGAGTATTCAAGAGTTCTTGCCTTTAGCTTCGGAATTGAAGTTTGCTCTACAGAATTTTCGTAGCGAGTCTAAAGACCCAAACATTCAAGAAAAGTTACATTTCTGGCATGCCATCAGTAATGAGTACGGTTTGCGCCTAATTTTAGAAGGGATTGAGGATGCAAATGATGCTAAATTGAGCAAGTCCTTTGATATTCCATTACGTCAGGGCTATTACTATGGCAAGCCCAAGTTGTTGCATTTGCCCGATGATCCGGTTGACTTAGGATTCTAATAATTGCTGAACGAAAAATACCCTCTGATTCTCAACTAGAGTCAGAGGGTATTTGCGGTAATAATTAACTCAAAAGTGTTAAAGTAACACGATTTAGTTTCTTGGAAAGTTCGAACAGCTTTTCATAGGTGGGATCATTTTGATAAAGATCCATCTTATCCTTCAATTGTTTCTGTTCAAATGGTGAGAAGTAAAATTTCAAATCATGATTGCCATATAAGGTCGCTAATAGAGCAAAGGCGTCTGGTGAAATCTTGTCAGAGTTCAATATTTCCTTACGTAGATCACTGACCAGACTGCGTTTAACGTTGCGGTTAGGTAAATAATTGTTAGTCTTGAAAACTAATCCCGTTACCGCCTTAGTCACGTCAACTTTGTCGACTAATGAATCACCGATTTCATTGTAAATGATCCGAGTGATCTTTTCGTTGGTTGCCATTGCTCTTAAAACGTGATTGACGCTCTTGCCCTGATTCTTATTGATGATTTGGAAAAATTCGTTAAGATATTGTTTGTCGTCGGGCAAAACCTTATTAATGATGACACTGTTGTCTGTCAGGTCGATAATATCATTCAGTGCTAGGTCGAAAAATGAACTTTCGGCTAAATAAGCACGACGTCTGGTATTCTTAAAAATACGAATACTACCTTTTTCGTTACACGATAAAATAAAATATTTTTGAGGAATATTTAAATCCATAAAGTGCTCCTTAATTTGCCACTAACTTGGAATGGTTAGTTAATTTGGCTTTAATTTCTGGTATTAACTCGTCTTCTAAGAGATTATAACCTTGCTTGGTAAAGTGCAAACCGTCTGATTGTAACATTTTTGAAAGATTAGCACCGTAAGCCATATCGTGCAGCAAATCAACATACGATACGTCTAGTCGGTGGCTGAGATGTTCAGTTACTAACTCGAATTGGAGCTGACGGGTCCAAGGACGAGTTGGATTCTTCTGCCAGTCGATGTAAGGCGGCGACAATAAAATAATTTTTTGTCGATCCAAACTTGCAATCATATTCGACAGATTAGCCGCAAATTTACCAGGCTTGATTTCATCGGTAGTGCAGATATCGTTAGCCCCGAATCCTAAAACGATTGCTTCAGGACGAAGGCGGGCCACACGATCAACACGTGTCATAGCATTACTGGTCTTGTAATCCGCAAGCGACAGATTAATGACTTCATAACCAGGGAAGTTTTTGCGCAGGCGTTTTGCGAGTGTATCGCTAGTTTTGCCATCGCGAACCCCTAATAAAGTGAAGTCCCCAAATAATACTATTCTTTTCATATATGTTTCCTTTTTAAAAAAGTTCTATACTATACTAGAATACCAGAAAACAAACAAAAGTTAATTATTATATTAAGCAGGGTTTAACAATATGCAAAGTTTAGCTAACTACGATGAATTTACTCGCAAGCAATGGGAGAATTTCCACGGTGAATACACCAAACAAGCAATTACTGACGGCGAGCTGAGAAAAATCAAATCCTTAGATGATGAAATATCCATCGATGATGTCAGATCGATCTATGCTCCGATTCGTCACTTATTGCATATCTACTTAAAGAATTATCGTAAATTGACGAAATTAAAAAACGAACTGATCAATCGTTCGACTAGAAAGATTCCTTTTATTATTGGAGTCTCTGGTTCAGTTGCCGTTGGAAAAAGCACTACCGCCCGGTTATTGAAGATAATGCTGGAGCGCGCCTATCCACAGTATAAAGTCTCACAGATGACGACGGATGGCTTTTTGTATCCTAGTAAAATATTGAAAGAACGTCATTTAATGGAGAAAAAAGGTTTCCCTGAGACGTACGATATGGAGAAACTGTTAAAATTTTTGGGCGATGTCAAGACTAAAGGCGGTAAAATCAAGTATCCACTTTATTCACACAATATTTACGATATCATTCCCGATAGGTACGAAGAGACTGACAATCCAGATATTTTGATCGTTGAAGGGATAAATGTATTACAATTGCCTCATAACGAACAGATCTATGTCAGCGACTTTTTTGATTTTTCCATTTATATCGACGCAGAAGTCAAAGATATTGAGGAATGGTTCTTGAATCGCTTCGAGAAGCTATTAGATTTAGCTAGAAACGATCCTAATAGTTATTACTACCAATTCACCCAGATTCCGGAAAAAGACGCTATGAGCATGGCAAAACGGGTTTGGGAAACAATCAATTATCCTAACTTACGTGATTATATTAAACCGACGATGAACCGAGCCAACCTGATTTTACACAAGTCAGAAGATCATCAGATCGATAAAATTTATCTTCGTAAATATTAAGCGTTAACAATGTATGACATGAGACCGAATTTCGTATACAATAGAATAAATAAAAAAATGGGGGAAATTGATTTGAGCAAGCAATGGCCTGATGCTGATAGCATCATCGTTCTAGACTACGGTAGTCAATACAATCAGTTGATTACACGCCGAATCAGAGATTTCGGTATCTACTCTGAATTACTACCAAATACTATTACTGCTGCAGAAGTTAAAGAAATCAATCCTAAAGGAATCATTCTTTCTGGTGGACCAATGAGTGTCTACGACAAGGATGCCTTTTCAATCGACCAAGACATTTACAAGTTAGGAATTCCTATCTTGGGTATTTGTTACGGTATGCAATTGATGTCTTATAATTTAGGCGGAAAAGTTGAACCAGCTGATAACCGTGAATATGGACGTGCTGATATTACAGTTAAAGATTCAGATTCTGTCCTATTTAAAGGCTTACCAGAAAAGCAATATGTCTGGATGAGTCATGGAGACCTCGTTAGAGAAGCTCCAGAAGGTTTTAAAGTTGTCGCTACAAGTAAGAATGCACCTATTTCTTCGATTGCTAACGACGAAAAGAAAATGTATGGTGTCCAATTCCATGCCGAAGTTAGAAATACTGAATATGGCTTGGATATCCTAAAGCACTTTGCCTTTGACGTTTGTGAAGCTCAAGCTAACTGGTCAATGGATGATTTCATTGATCAACAAATTAAAAAGATTCGTGACACAGTTGGTGACAAGAAAGTTCTTCTTGGACTATCTGGTGGTGTCGATTCTTCAGTTGTTGGCGTTTTGCTACACAAAGCCATCGGTACACAATTGACAAGTATCTTTGTTGATCATGGTTTGTTGCGTAAGAACGAAGCAGATCAAGTTATGGATAGTTTGAAAGGTAAGTTTGGTTTGAACATCATCAAAGTAGATGCGCAAAAACGTTTCCTAGACAAACTTGCTGGCGTAACTGATCCTGAAAAGAAACGTAAGATCATTGGTAACGAATTTATCCAAGTGTTCAACGACGAAGCTACTAAGTTAGATGGTATCGACTTCCTAGCTCAAGGAACACTTTATACAGACGTTATCGAAAGTGGTACAAGTACTGCTCAAACAATCAAATCTCACCACAACGTTGGTGGACTTCCAGAAGACATGCAATTTAAGTTGATCGAACCATTGAGAACCTTGTTCAAAGATGAAGTTCGTGAACTTGGTGAAAAATTAGGTATGCCACACGAATTAGTATGGCGTCAACCATTCCCAGGTCCAGGCCTTGGAATTCGTGTTATCGGTGAAGTTACCGAAGATAAACTAGAAATCGTTCGTGATAGCGACTGGATTCTTCGTGATGAAATTGCTAAGAACGGATTGGACGAAAAAATTTGGCAATACTTTACCGTCTTGCCAGGAATTCGTTCAGTTGGTGTCATGGGTGATGGCCGTACTTACGATTACACAGTTGGTATTCGTGCCGTTACCTCAATTGATGGTATGACAGCTGACTTTGCTCAAATCCCTTGGGATGTATTGCAAAAGATCTCAGTTAGAATCGTAAACGAAGTTGATCACGTTAACCGTGTAGTTTATGATATTACTTCTAAGCCGCCTGCAACTATTGAGTGGGAATAATTGAATAGTACAAATAGCTTGGTTAGACTAGTCTTTCTGAGCTATTTTTGTATAAAAGGCAAACAAAAGAGCAAACAATGCTTATTAGGAGTGACAATAATGGCCAAATTTAGTGAAAACATTGTATTTAATGCGAGATATATTGCATATTATGCTCATCTTAAACAGGTTGACCACGGAGGAAATCCATATATTTTTCATCTGGTAGAAGTTGCAGAAAAATGTACTAGTCCTGAAACGTAAGCAACAGGGTATTTGCATGATATATTAGAAGATACAGACACAACAGTTGAGGATTTGCTGGAAGATGGTATTCCGGAAAAGATAGTAAATACCGTTAAATTATTGACCAGAACGTCCGATGAAACCTATCATGAGTATTTAGAAAAATTAAAACCAAATCCTATAGCTAAAGAGGTAAAGTTAGCTGATTTGGCAGACAATCTTAATTTGAATCAATTGAATACGTCAGTTAATGATTCTAACAGTAGTTTGATTAAATGTTATAAGAAAGTCGTGGCATTTCTAGAATCGTAAAAACTATTGTATTAAAAAGCTTAAAGTAAAAAATATTATAATGGAGGATGAGACAAATAGAACTTCAAGTAAGAATATCAGTTGAGACGGCCGAAATTATTGAAGAGCTAAAAGCAAGATATGAAGCAGATCAACAAATTCGGTTCACAAAAAGTGATGTATTAATGAAAGCCGTTAATGATAATAAATCTTCGTGGGAAGACACTAAGTGGGAAAATATTGAAATTGAATTATCTAAAAGATCTATCACACCAAGTGCTACAAGACCTAAATTTGATATTTCACCAGATGTAGATAATTACTTAAAAAAACTAAAGGCATATTTACCAAATTACTTAGGAACTCGATCAGTTACCATCGGTGTAGCAATTAAGTATGCGGTAAAATTAGCTTTATTCAATTTTCAAAAAAATGATGATAAAGTTTTTACATATTCTGAGATGATTAGTCAGATTAAAGAAAAATACCTTGCGGTTGCTACTTCAACTGCAGAAAAAAGTATTTTGAATGAAGCTTTAACTGAAGTAGAATTCAATTTAAATCATAATCACTTTCACATTTAGATAGGCCTATAAGGCCTATTTTTTTTGTTTTAATTTATTGAGAAAAAAAGGAGAAAAAAATTCTCCGAAGAGTTGACGGTTTCATTTTGACGTGTTAACTTACTTGTGGAGGACAAAAGGAGGATAGGTGGATGATAATAAGAGAATATCGAATCTTTCTAATATATTAGTTAAGAATATGAAAAAAATATCTAAATATTATTTAAATACAGGAGGAAGTAAATATGCGAGCAGTTTGCTGGAATATCAATTTGAGATCTAACACAATATCAGAGGATGCGGCTAGTTTTGTAGTAAGAAATATACAAGGGAGTGGTAGTCCAGACTTGGTTGTTTTAACCGAGTATGTACAATCTGATATTTTGAATAATAAATTAGAAAAAAACGGATATGCTGTCTACACAGATGAAGATTTAAAAACAAAGAATGGAATTCTTATTGCAATAAATAAACAGAGCAATATCAAAGTCAAAGAAGTTTTCAATTTAAAAGAGAATGTTAATGATATTAATCCAAATTTTTTGGGCGTACGTTTGATAAGTAATGGTAAACATTTAAACGTAGTAGGAACAAGAATTAGAATTGGCGGAAGTAATTTGACTGATGATTTTAAAGACAGAGCACGACAAGTAACAGGGCTATTAAATCAACTTGATATCCACAATATTTCAGGTCGCACGGCAATTGTCGGGGATTTTAACAACGGTTGGTTTGATAAGAAAATGAATGAAGTTAAGGAAAAATATACAGGAAAGCCACGTGAGTATTTTAATTATGGAATGTTGACTTCATTAATGAAGTGTGCCGATTTTAAGGTTGGTACACCCAAAAATGGTTATTCTTGGGGAAATGGTTTTAACTTAGATCATATCTTTTTTAGAGATCTATCCGTCAAAAATTCTATTTATAAGTGGGATTTTGAGCAAGACCCATTGTATAAACACAGAGTTGGCTATCCGGACCATGCACAATTATTAACAGAGATAGAACTGTAAAACATTTGGTTAAAAGTGAGGGAGAGAAATTGATTCAAATACAAGGAAACAAGTTAGAAAAATCTGGTGAATATTCTATGGAAAAGCCGAGTGGATTAGGAAGGACATATGTTATATCCGATGTTCATGGTTGTTACGATCAGTTCATTCAGCTTCTAGAAAAAATAAAATTTTCTGATAAAGATCGTCTCATATTGTTGGGTGATCTCGTGGATCGTGGGCCTCATAGTTGTAAGTTGCTTCGTTTCGTTATGCCAAGCCCCAATATTTATCCGATTCTTGGGAATCACGATTACTTCGCGTATAAAAATTTGAGGTGGCTCACTTCAACCTTTTCGGCTGATTCTACTAAAAAAATAGATAGAGATTCAGTGGAGATCTTTTTTGAATGGGTTAAAGAAGGTGGGGAGAGCACCGTCAATGAATTTAGAATGCTAAATGGCAATCAGCGTCAACAAATTATTGAGTTTCTGTCAGAGTTTTATTTTTACAAAGAATTGACTGTAAATGAGCGAAAGTTTGTCCTTGTCCACGCTGGTATTGAAAATTTCCAGCGGAATAAGCCGATGATTGACTATGAATTTTACGATCTAATCTTTGAGCATCCAAATTATCAAGTTGAATATTTTCCAGATCGATTTCTTGTTACAGGTCATACCCCTACTCGAATTATTAGAAAATTAGTAGGCCAGTCAAATAATGATGGTAGTGACGATTTGATTTTTCGAACACATCATCATATTGCTATTGACTCCGGCTGTGTTTATGGTGGACGCTTGGCGGCTCTGTGTCTTGATGATTTATCAGAATATTATGTCGATGGACCAAACGTTCATGGAGGAGACGGGATTTGATTCAGTTGATGAAAGAAGCAAGGCAGAAAGTAAAAAAGGTACCAATAAGAATCTGTTTAAATAATCCAAACGAATTCCTTAATTACAAACACGATTTACTCATTTGTCAAATAATTTTAGTAGCGATAATTGTATTCTGGTTCATTCTTTGTTGGTTTACAGATGATTTGTTATTCAGAATAGTGGATATAATAACAACAGCTTTATTCTTTTTCTATGAAATTCGTTTTTTTCAAAATGGAGGCACTTTTTTAGATATGAGTTTGAGATTGAATATTTGCTTCTTCGTTTTACATTGAAGAATGATTTAGAAGATACGGTGTTCTCATATCTGTATGAAGAAGACGGTAGAGTATTACATGTTAGGGCTTTAAAAGGAATTTCTCCTAAAATCGCGAAGATTGAAAATTTGGAAAAGGGATTATGCAGTCTATTTGGTTATCCTTTAAAGAATAAAGTAATCAGTGAGACGACAGTTGATTACTATTTTCAGAAAGAGTCTTTTGAACGTATAAAGTATGGTTCAGATGAAAATCAGCAGGTTGAAAGCTTGGAAATTAATTTGGGATATGGACAGACCTATAACATGATTAAAACACCTCATATTCTTATTTCAGGTGGTACAGGTTCAGGAAAATCTGTATTTATTAGTTGGTTTGTTCTTGAGTTATTGAAACGACAAACAGAACTCTATATTGTCGATCCCAAACATTCAGATTTATCAGCTTTAAAAAAGGTTTTGAATGAGCAAAATGTTGCCGTAACATTACCGCATATTACTAAAGTTACACGTCTTGCCGTAGAAGAAATGCAAAAACGATATGATTTCATGAATGAACCAGAGAATTTTAAATATGGATCTAATTTTACCAATCATGGTTTTAAACCAGTCTGGTTGATGTTTTAATGAAAGAAGTTCTGTTTATTTCTACTGTGAATTACAGGGACATTTCTCGTAAATTCACAATGTTCACTATTTCTTCTATACTAATTGGCCTATAATTCGTTATATCGACACCAACATTCACTGCATTTTCACCCAGCGTTCTAGTAAAATAAGCAGCATTTATATTGTGAACATGACCATATAAATGAATTGCGTGGTTGTAGTAACCGTCCCATTCCAATATAGGATAGTGAAAAAGAACAAATTTTCTATTATTATATTCAAAAGAATAATAATCTTTAACCCATTCAAATAAAGAATGGTCAAAATTTTGATCATTTAAGTATTGTTCATGATTTCCTTTAATTAGATATTTTTTGCCTCGTAGTTGTTTTAAAATTGTATTTGCCTGTTCCCCAGTACCCATATAAACAAAATCTCCTAAAATATATACTTCATCGTTTGGAGATTTTACAGTCTTATTCCATTTTTCTATTAACTTTTGATTCATTTCTTCAACATTATGAAATGGTCGATTACAGAAAGCAATTATTGGTTCATGGAAGAAATGTGTATCTGCTATAAAATATTTCATTTGTGTTCTCCCTTTTTAGTCATTGATGATATATTACATTATCTTTATAGAAAGTTGTAATGTTCAATGATTAAAAGTATAATTTTTAGTACAAACAAATTGCAAACAATCCATTTAAATTCATATTAAATATAACGATTGTTAGGAAATGAGAATGCTGTAAAAATAGTATTTCAATTCAAATTAATTAAGACAACCATTGAGTGGGAATAATATTCCGTAGAAAAATATAGAGCATCTCTGACTATTGTCGGAGATGCTCTTTTTATCTTAAATAAAAGGGTCTAAGTCAAATCGTGTTGGTGAGACCTATTTCTAAGAATCATACCTTAATTGGTATGGTTCTTTTTCTTTACATTCTTATAAGTTGAATGCGAATAGTGAATTTAAATAGGTTGATATTAAGAGGTACTCAGAGAACTTAGTTGATAATTAGAATATAAAAAAGCCTTTCAGATGAAGTAAATTCATTGAAAGACTTTCTTGCATAAAACTGAACCTTAAGCAGCAGCTTCTGCAGCTTTTTCTTGTTTTAGCAACTTGTTGTCGTAACGCTTGATAAATGGGAACCAAACGACGAATGATACCAAGGCACAGACGATAGAAAGGACAGCACCTTTCCAACTAGCAGTACCAATAAATCCACTCAAACCAACTGGTGTAGGCCATGGTTGTTGAGTAATAATCTTAGGAACCAATTTGGATGTGATAGCAAAGTAACTAACAAGTCCTGAAGCAATTGGAGCACCTAAGAATGGAATAAATAGGTCGACATTATAAACGATAGGTAAACCGAATAATAAAGGTTCGTTGATATTGAAGATAGCTGGAACAAGTTCAACCTTACCAATTTCCTTTAATTGGGCTGATCTAGAGAAGAATGCTAACCAAATGGCAACACCTAAAGTAGCACCGGAACCACCAATGATAACGAAGGCGTTCAATGGATCACCGGCGAAGAAGTTGCTGGCACCTTTAGTATTAGCAATCATATTAGCTAAAATAATTGGTGTATAGAATGAGCTCATGATTGTAGCACCGTGAATACCGAACCACCATAGGAAGTGGATAAGGAAGATGATAATCAAGAAGCCCCACCATGTATTTGTAATATTACTGATAAATGAAAATGGAATGTATAATACCTTGAATATATCAGTTCCTAAAAGAACAAAGATCAAGTTAAGTACCATAACAACAAAAGCAACACAGGCACCAGGAATCAATGAACTGAATGAGTTAGAAACACCAGCTGGAACTGATGCTGGCATCTTGATTTGCCAGTTGTGTTTAACAGTAAAACGATAAATTTGAACTGTAATCCAACCAACAACTAAACCGGTAAAAATACCTACGGCAGCAATTCTGGTAATACCACCAGTAGATACGGCGTAACCACCACCGATAATGTTGTCTGGTTTTAGAGATTGTTGAAATTGAATAACACCGTTCTTCCAAATTAATTGTGGAACGGTAATGAAGAATGCCATTAAAAACATAAATAGAGCATTTAGTGGAACAAGATTCAGATTTTCTTCCTTTGCATAAATCTTAGTATAAGAAAAAGTGAATTGACCTGCGAAGATCAAAGCCAAAATACCCATTGTGGCATTATAACCAGTTTGGAATAGATTAGAAAAACGACCCAAACTGCTAGCATATACTGCTGCGAACCCAGGAATTGGAAAGGCCTGGGGTAAAACGTTCAAAATAAGAAAAATTGATCCAATAATTGTGAATGGAATAACACTATAACCGGCGTCCATGATGGCTCTAACAAATCTAGTAGCCGCAAACTTACCAGCAAGGTTAATCATTCGATCCTTAAAAGAACCTGTATCCTCACTTGACATAAAAATCCCTCCTCAAAAAGTTACGACTATTATACTAGTGCAAGCGCTGCCAAAAGTAAACTGGTTTTTGAAAGAAAAATGATAAAATAATCCACATACTCCAATTGTATCAAGATGTCAAGACTCGTTCGAATCTCTTTTGAAATGAAATTGGTATACCTGTAAAATGAAACTTTTTTAGATACAAAAAAGTGCTAGGTGACCACCCCAGCACCTCTTTGTATACAAGATAACCGAGAATAGTTATCTACATAAATTATTAACTAATTTGTTTAAGTAGCTATATAACTATTTATGAAAAAAGGCAATAAAATAAAAATCAACGCAATTAAATAACGTTATTTATATCAATATTATTTAAATTTTGAAGGAAATATTATTATAAACAAATCTTATTGCTAGAAAAAATAGGTTTCCATATACTATCCGTGAAAATATATATTTTTAGGAGGATATTATGGTTCAATCTGTTGATTCGCAAAACGATAGTGATTTATTTTCAGTTAGTTTAGTGGCCTTTTGGGTCAAGGGGAGTATCACAATGGATGATTCTTTCCTACGTGTAAATATGCCCAATACAGTTTTATTTGGTCTCTTACCCGCTGGTAAAACCAAGGATTCATCACCACTCTCAGGGATAACCAATGTCTACACTTCCAAGTCATACAAACTAGGATCAATTATTTTAGGACTTGTTCTGATTATGGCTGGGTTAGCCATGCTTGGTAGCGTAACTTTTGGAGCTTTATTGATGCTCTTAATTGGAGCAGCTGTATTAGGCGGAGGGATTAAAACTTCCTTTACTTATGAGCGTTCAGGAATTCAAAAAGTTATTGAGTTTCCCTTCTTTGAAGCCAGCCGGGTTGATGGCCTAGAAAATCAATTGACTCAAAAATTGGCACAATTCCAAGATGATCGAAATGTGCGTAAGCAATCAGAATTAACTCGCCAGCAAGCAGTTAACAATACTAACAGTGTTGTTAATGCTATCAATAATAATGCCGATACAAATGTAGCAACCGATACGGCAGACTTTGTCTTCTGTTCAAAATGTGGAGCACAGTTAAAACCTGGCTCAGTATTTTGTAATAAGTGTGGCGCACAAATCAATTAAAATAAATAACAAAAGAGCAACTCCGGGTAAAAAAGGAGTTGCTCTTTTGTCATTCAATTCATCATAATCACCAGGGTCATCGGAAACCAAATCTGGTGAAGTAAAAAATCTCAGGAAAATATTCCTTGTATATAAAAGGTAAACGATAGATTTGTTTACTTTCAAATTATGGGGTAATGCTACCTTTAAGAAAATTAGCTTTTTCGTCTTGTAAATCGTCCGCAAAAACGACTCGGGTAATTATTTGGCTTAATTCTTCTGGAGTTTCCTGCATGCCTTCTTTGACCCAACGTTTCAAAATTCCTTGTATTCCTAACATGATGTAAGTCTCCTGATAGGTACTGAATGGGGGACGATCGAATGGCTGATGAGTGGTGGAGTGCATTTTTCCCAATAATTTAGTATTACCTTCGACAAAGGCTAAGTTACTTATTTGTGGATGTTGATAAAATCCCTCTAATATTCGTTTCATAGCTTCAAGGGGCGTGATATCTTGCGGGAGATCGATACTTTTTAAAAATTCTGTTTCAATTGAATCTACACACATGTATACGTCGGTGTAATAACGGTAAAAGGTTGTTCGATTGACGGCAGCTTTTTGACAGACTTCGGTGACCGTGATGGCATCGATTTTTTTCTCTTCTAAAAGTGACAAAACTGTCTTTTTGATCAGGCTTTTAGTGTGTTGGGCCCGCTTGTTATTCTTTATTCCAACCATAGTTTCTCCTCATAAGTGCAACACTTTGTCTTGAATTGATGATTGAATATCTTAAAGTATTTTTCTATTATATGAAGACATAGTGTTGTATTAATACTTGTTTAACAAATAAATTATCATAACTAAGCAAAAATAGATACGGGAGAGAATAATTATGCTGGAGTTAAAACATATTAAGAAGTATTACCATGTTGGTGATTCAGTAACAAAGGCTTTAGACGATGTTTCGATAGCTTTTCGTAAGCAAGAGTTTGTTGCAATTTTAGGACCGAGTGGTTCAGGTAAAACGACGATGCTTAACGGGATCGGTGGCTTGGATATTTATGATTCAGGTGATCTAGTCATCAAAGGCAAGTCGACTAAAGATTTTACTGAGGCTGATTGGGATGCTTATCGTAACAATTCGGTTGGCTTTATCTTCCAAAGTTACAATATTATCAGTCACTTGAGTATTCTCGATAATGTGGAAATGGGAATGACCTTAAGTGGGGTCGGCAATGAAGAAAAACGTCGTAAAGCTACTGAAGCTTTGGAACGAGTGGGATTAGGTCCGCATATCAACAAGCGTCCTAATCAATTGTCAGGTGGGCAATTACAACGAGTGGCAATTGCGCGGGCGATTGCCAATGACCCAGAGATTTTACTTTGTGATGAACCAACAGGAGCGCTGGATACAGAAACTAGTCAGGAAATCATGCAACTGATCAAAGAATTGTCGGCCGAACGGTTGGTAATTATGGTCACTCACAATCCAACTTTGGCAAAACAATACGCTGACAGAATTATTAATTTTGCTGATGGTAAGATTCAGGATGACTCTAATCCTTATGTAGAAGATGTGTCGAAAGATAATTTTGAGTTGAAAAAGACCAAAATGACTTTCTGGACAGCTTTGAAATTATCATTTACCAACTTGAAGACTAAGAAAGCTCGAACCGCACTGACAGCTTTTGCTTCCAGTATTGGGATTATCAGTATTGCAATCGTGTTAGCCTTGTCTTCAGGCTTCCAGAAACAAATTGATAAAACACAAAGCAATACGTTAGCTCAATTCCCAGTCACGATATCACAGACCGCTTCGAAACAGACTGCACCAAGTAAATCGGTGAAGAATTCGAATTCGAAAAAAGTTACCGCTAAATTGAGCCAACAAGAAAAGATGACTCATACTAATAAGTTGAATAAGAGTTACCTAAATTATGTTAAGAATTTGAGCCCTGAATTGAGTAAGGATATCACTTATAACTATTCAACAGGGATGAACTTGTTGAGTAAAACTGATGGCAAAGTCAAGACAGTTCAATTTTCCAACACTAATGGTTCTTCAAGCACAATGAGCGGAATGACTGCTGCCATGGCATCTACAACCGGTATTGGTGGTTCCGTTTATCCTTCATCTGATAACAATGGTCTGAACTTCTTGAAGAAGCATTACAAAGTTATCGCCGGAACTACTCCCAAGAATGAAAATGATGTCATTTTAATTGTTGACCGTGATAATTCGACTAATATCAATGCTTTGAAAAATATCGGCTTGAATGTCAAAAGTGGCCAAAAGTTAGATTTCAATAAAATTGTTGGGAAAGAATTCAAAATCGTCGCTAATAACGATTACTATACGGAAGTTTCCGATAATTTATATACCCCTAATCCTGACCTAACTCAAATTTATGATAATAGTAACAATAAGACCGTCAAGATTGCTGGGATTATGAAAGTCAGATCTAAGTCTTCTGAGAATATTTTAGCCTCAGGAATAGCTTATAGTGACAAGTTAACTCAAGAGATAATTGAGACTAATAAAAATTCAGAGATTGTTAAAGCTCAAAAAGCTAGTGATACCAACGTTTTGACTGGTTCTAGCGTTGACAGTACAACCAAAGAATCATTGGTCAGTTATCTCGGTGGTTCAGCTACTCCATCAAGTATTATGATTTATCCAAGTACCTTTAAGAATAAAGATAAAGTCCTCAGTTATTTAGATAAATATAACAAGGGTAAAAAAGCTTCTGATAAAGTCATTTATACTGATTTAGCGGGACAAGTTTCAGACTTAACCGGTGGTTTGATGGATGCAATTACTTACGTCTTGATTGCTTTTGCCGGAATCTCACTAGTGACAAGTATGATTATGATTGCCATCATCACTTACACTTCAGTTCTTGAAAGGACTAAAGAAATCGGTATTCTTAAGGCATTGGGAGCTAGAAAGAAAGATATAACCCGAGTCTTTGATGCGGAAACAACGATCTTGGGTGTTTCTTCAGGATTGCTTGGCGTAATCATCGCTTGGTTAGCTACATTCCCAATCAATATTATTTTACAAAATATGACCGACTTGAAGAATGTGGCCCAATTGAATCCAGTCCATGCCTTGATTTTGATCGTAATCAGTACCGTTCTAACAGTTCTCGGTGGACATATCCCCGCAAAAATGGCCGCTAAGAAAGATGCTGCCACTGCCTTGCGTTCAGAATAAGTATTTTTTTATATCATCTTAGGTAAGAGAAATCTGATTTAGGAGTAACGATAATCCTTTTGTGGTTGTCAGATGAAATATGATAATTTCATCCGATGCCATGAAAGGATTTTTTTGTTTCAACTATTTTATTGAGGATTAAATTTAGGATTTAGTAATTTTGAGATAAAATTTTTATTTTATAGGAAGAAAACTTTTAACTTTTGGCAAGCTTTTTTTAAATTAGTAATATAATAAAGCGTGTACACAAGTAATTAATTATTTGGATATAACATTATTAAGTAATTGATAAACAGATATTTTTAAAGTGCAAGTATTTGAATTATACATTACTCATGCATAATTCATCGTAAATCGGGGGGACTTTAAGATGAAAAAAAAGAATGTTAAATATATAGGTAGCGCTGTGGCAGTTGCATTACTAGCTGCGGGTGCTCCAGTAGTGGTTCCTATGGTAATCCCAGATTCAAATATAACAGTAAGTGCTGATGGTATCGATTATAATCCACCAGCCGATTTACCAATAACGAAATTTCTTTCTGATTTTATGAATCAATTTGAAGATCAGTATGTATCTAATGATGACGTTTTTGTTGCGGCATTAAACCAAAAAATTGATTATTACAATGAGTGGGGTATATTGTACTCGTATTTTGATCCCAAAAATCCTGCACATATGAGAGATTTGCAAAGTGATCCAGCTGTTGATTATTTAAAGAGTAGTTTGCCGGATAAACAAGATAGTGATCCACTTCAAAATGGGGATAATTATTATTATCGTGATGTTTTAGGGTCACTGACACTAACTGATGGTAATGGTCAACCTATCGTTTTACACAGTATTGATGATTATCGTACCGTTGTAGATGAGTTTAAAAATAATAAAATTGCTTTTCCTATTACTGTAGATATTAATTGAGTTAAGTCTACCAGTACAAATGATGGGGTGGGAACATACAACCCACCATCATTGGATACTCCTGGTGTAACAGATGATATGATACATAAAACTGTTGTTGTCAGTATGAGTAAATTTGATGTTACGGAAGATACAACGACTCCAAACGCAACAGTGGGGACTAAATTATCTGATATATCATCGACTGATAACAAGAATACTTTCAATGTTACAGATAGATATGCTGACACTAATAAAGACGGAGCAAGAACGCCTATTTATGGTCAAAGCTTGTTTACAGGTGATTCTGCTGGACGTACAGCGGCACTTGCATATGCCAAAACGGCAACATTTGATCCAACTTCTACTACTAGTGGAAATGTAAGCTCAGGTACACTAGATTCTGATGGTAAAATTCTAAAAACAGGAAAATATTATCAAACAATTACATACAAATTAGCTAACGATACTGATAAGGCAATAGAGGCCATGTTAGCTGGAACAAAAGATGATTCAACCAATCAAAAGGTTTCTCCTTATAGTGTCTTTATTAATGGTGGTAGTACGGCAGCAACAGATGGAACGGATTATGCATATAACAAAAATACTGGAACAATAACAGTACTTCGTCCAATTAATGTTATGGATATTGTCAAGCCAGAATTAGAAACTCCAAATTCTTCTGTTGGTGAATTGGCTAGTTCCTTAAAGGATACAACTGGTGACAAATTAATCGATGATAACGGACAAACTGTTCCAACAAGCGACGTAAACATTGATGATACTTATTACACCGATAAAACTGTAAATAATAATAATATAGCCACTGGGTTAGTCGGCAGTGATGGCAAATTTACTAAGGCTGGAACGTATTGGCGTAAAATCACATTCACCCTAAGTGATGGTGACGTAAGCTCTATAACTAATAATGGTGGAGCAATTAATGCCACGGGCAAGCAATTAACTTATGTTCAAGAAGTGGACATAAAAGACTCTGCTAAATTAACAGTAGCTGATGCTACGGCTAATGCTGGTGAATTAACGTCAGTAGAAAGTGCTACAACCGGTAATGATGTAACTGGTAAAGATGGATCACTACTCAATCAAGACGAGGGTGATTACAAAGGTGTCAGTTTTGGGACTGATTATTATGACGTTAACTCGGATAACGTAAGTAAAAGTACTGTTTTAAATGGTACTGCCGGTTCCCCAACAAGTGGTGTTGTTACGGATGGTAAATTTACTAAAGCGGGAACATATTTGAGAACAATCACTTTTTATTTAATACAAGGAGCAATTTCAAACAATGCCTTCACTGGTCTTGATCCTGACGTTAAAGAAATTGAAAAAAATAGTACCGTTATGTATGTTCAAACAATAACAATTAATCCTCATGAAGTCATACCAACGATAAATGATGTCCATACTATGATCGGAACTTCGGTTACAGCTAACGAATTACATGATCCAAGTACTGTTGAGTTGCCAGGTAGAGATAATTCGCTTCTAAATAAAACTGAGGGTGATAACAAATCCGGAATTTCCTTTGGAAATACTTATTACGATGATTCAACATTAAATAATGTAACGAAAAATATTTCTGCAAAAGGTAGATTAAATGCCGCTACGACGTATCATCGTTTAGTTACATTTTATTTAACAGATGCAGCTTATAATCAATTTCATTTTAATGGTTCATTTACACATAGTGATAAAGATGAATCAATAAGTTATATGCAAGATGTAATTGTTGACCCATCAACAAAAACTGCAACCTTTGGTAAACATGATTTAGATGTTACGTATAATACGGCCACAAATTCAAGTACATTGACGGAAACTTCAGATTATACATTAGCCGATGATGATGGAAATACAGGTTCTATTGAAGACAATGCTTCTTTGGATGGAAAATATTATGCTACAGAAGCTGAAGCTAAAGCTGGAACTAATGCTTTAACAGTTGCTAATTTAACAAATTTTCTATCTCCATATTATCGTGTTATTACTATTAAAGTAAAATCAGGAGATGGCTACTTATATAGCTATCCTGGTGCCAGTTTTGTTGATGCTGATAATGATAAAGTGCAATATATTCAAAAAATCAGTGTCAATAAGGAAATTGCAACCATAAATGTACCTAGTGAAAGTGTGGTTTCAGGAAGTGCTCTAGCTGGAATTAAACAGGATACTACTACGATCACAGATAGTAGTAGTAATTCTATTGGTACTGGAGTGGCTGGAACAACTTATTATGATGATCCAGCCGATGCAATTAATAATAGTTCGGATACGTCAAGTAGAATTATCACCGATAGAGTGCCAAGAGTCACTGGTCCAAATGGTACTATGTATAGAACCATCACATTTACTTTAAATAGTGGAGCAGGTTCGAACTATACTTTTAAAGGTGCAGACGGTGATGTTGAGGGTACTAATTTTAAAATTGACAGCGCTACCGATACAATCACTTATGCGCAACCAATTAGTATTACTCTTGGTCCAGTCAGTGAAATAAATATAGTTCCTCAAAAAGTTAATGTAGGCTCACAATCAACTGTCGATCCCACTGATATTACTGTCAAAATCCAACAAAGTTTTTTCGGCATTTCAGTGATTGACGAAAGTAAAGAAATTGGAGTTGGAACGGTTTATTATGATAAAGACACTAAAGCGGTAGATACTGACGTATTAGATGCAAATGGAAACTTTAGTAAAACTGGCTCGTTCTATCGAGAAGTAATTATTCCGTTGAAACAGAAATATTATGCTACAACATATGACTTTTCTAAAGGTACCAAAACTGGGGTTAGTGATCAATATGTCAACGTTAATGCAGGAGGAGAAGAAGAAGGTGCTACTGTAACTTATCTTCAAGAAGTTGACGTGATTGCACAACAAGGTAAAGGGAATGCCCCAGATAAACATACTTATACTGGAGTTCCCATTACAGAGTTGAATACAACATCTGATTATACTTTGACCAATAGTGATGGTACTGTAAATCTTTCTAGCGGCGTAACTTTTGGAACTAATTATTATCCTACAGCTCAAGATGCTGTAGCTGGTACTAATGAAATTGCCAATGCAGATACGAATGGCGACTTTGATAATGCCGGTGATTATTATAGAACGGTCACTTTCACAGTAAATCCCGATGATGTTGATAAATATGATTTTACTGATGAATTTAATGATGTGAAACCAGTCGTTACTACAGTAAATGGTGTGACGACGGTTATGTATGTACAACATATTCATGTTGATAAAAATGTTGCCACAGCAACGATTACTCATGAAAAAGTTGTAGCTGATTCTAATATCACAGATGTGCCACAACCAGATCCAACTGTGAATACTTTGCTTGATAAAAATATTCAACCTGATACTCAAGAGGGACATACGGTTGTTACAAATGATGGTAAAGATGTTACAGCTGATAATTCTCAATACTACGATAGTAATAATCCTGAGAGTTACGATCCAAATAACACAAGCAAATATGTCATAAATGGTAAATTTACTAAAGCAGGTATATATTATCGTCGAATTACATTTAATTTAATTTCTGGTGTTTCAGCAGCTGATGAGTTTAAAGGAAAAGATGTTGTCTTAGTCAGCAAGACTGACAATAGTGTTACTTACCTTCAACCAGTTGATGTCATACTTAACACAGCTGTTGCCAATGTTGTTGGTGCTTCAGCAACTGCTGGTCAATCAGTAACTGATGCCAAAGTGGATACTGATGGAACTAGTGACATTACATACACTGTTGGAGGAACTACTGGTTCAATCGTAGACTCTATCAGTTATGGAGATTCCTACTATCAGAATGCAACTGACTTTATGAATGGTGTTAGTCCAGTTGGAAAGACTTTCACTACATCTAGAGACTTCTATCGAGTTATTACCTTCAAGTTGAAGGCTAATGCGCTAGAAGGGAATACATTGGATGACGATATTCACACTACTACGACAAATACTGATGGTACTGTAAGTGTCAGTTATGCTCAAGCAATTTCAGTTGGAAAGAGTTCCGCAAAACCTAATATTGCTGGTACAAAAGCCCCAATTAGTGTTCCTGCTGGATCTAGTGTTAGTGGTGAACAAACAGGTGAATCTAATACTGTTACTGGAGTAACTTCAGATGGTACTGAAGGCTTAATCAATGATGGAACTGTTTCATTTGGAACGGACTACTATTCAACGGCAGATACTAATAATACTGTTGCGACCGTTTTAGCCGGGACAGCCAATAAGACTGATGGTGTCATTTCTGGTGATAGTTACATTAAACCAGGAACCTACTACCGTACAGTGACTGTACCTCTTAAAGAGGGGTCTAACTTGGCTAATAGTTTTGATCCTACAACTTCGAAACTAAGTGAAGATGGTAAGTCAGTTACATACGCTCAAACTATTACGATTGGTTCGCTTTCAGTTAAAGGCAACGCGGATGCAATTTCAGTCACTGCTGGAACTAAGACTGATGATTCTAAACTAACAAGTACGACTGGTTACACTTTGACCAATGGAGATAATACAGTTGACGCTACAGTTTCGGTTGATTCGACGCATTATTATAAGAGTGCTGCCGATGCTTTAGCTGGAAAAAATGAAGTAACTTTAGATAGTTTCGTAGATAGTACTGCTACTTATTACCGTGTTGTAACCTTTACACCAGCAGCCGGTACAATTGATGAATATACGACGACTGACCCTAATACCAGGGTGAACTTGGATAAGGGTACCGTTACTTACGCTCAAGCCATTACAGTAGAAAAAAGTGCGGCGGAACCAAATATTGCTGGTACAACAACCTCAATTAATGTTGATTCAGGTTCTAGTGTTAGTGGTGAACAAGGTAAAGAAAAGAACGGTATCGATGGAATCAATGCAGATGGTACTAAGGGCTCAATTGTTAATGGAACTATTTCATTTGGAACGGACTACTATTCAACGGCAGATACTAATAATACTGTTGCGACCGTTTTAGCCGGGACAGCCAATAAGACTGATGGTGTCGTTTATGGTGATAGTTACATTAAACCAGGAACCTACTACCGTACAGTGACTGTACCTCTTAAAAAGGGGGCTAATTTGGCTAATAGTTTTGAACCTACTACTTCAAAACCAAGTGCTGATGGTAAGAGCGTTACTTACGTTCAAACGATTACTATCAACGCTAATAAGGCTACTATTAAAGCTGATAATCCGATTTCAGCTACTGCAGGTGAGTCAATAACATCATTACCTGCTGTTGATGGCTATACTTTGAATGTAGCTGGAGATAAAGTTTCAGCTAAGGTACGTACTGACAATAAGATTTACAAGTCCTTTAGTAATAAAGTTCTTAGTGATGAACTTAAAGGCAATGAGTTCCCAAGTGCTGGGACTTATTATCGTGTGATTACCTTTACACCAACTGATGCTAGTGAATATACATTTGATGATCCAAGTGTTATTTCAAATGAAAATGGTGTTATTACCTATGTTCAAGCAATCACTGTTGATACAACATCAGCCAAAGTAAATTCAACAGAAGTTTCTGCAACAGTTGGGGATAAAGCCTCATCTCTTACAACCGCTGCTAATGCAACATTAACGACTGATAGTGGTAATGTTGAAGCAGAAGTTACAGTTGGTAAAGCGGTTTACCGTTCATCGACAGGCGCTTTAACTAAGAATTCTAAAGATGAAGTAAATACATTTGATGATACTAATGCTTATTATCGTGTGATTACTTTCAAGCCAAAAGATGGGAATGCTAAGCAATATTCATTTGATGATGAGAACGTTAAAATAAGTGCAGATGGGACAACAATTACTTATGCTCAACCAATCACTGTTAAGCCAAAGTCAGGTACTAAAGGTATTCAAATTGGTCCTGATGTTGCTAACAAGACTGTAAAAGTTGATATTAGTAGTGTCGGTATAAATAAAGACTTGGAGTTAACTGATGGCTACACTTTGAAGGATGGGGACAACTCATTAATTGATACAAGTGTTCCTAATGGTGGAATCGGATTTAGTGCAGAATATTATGAATTAGCAGATGCCACTAAATCAAATCCTACAGTCGATGATTTAGGTGCCAAAGTTGATTCAAGCATTGCAAATCTTTATACAATCACAAAGCCAAATGATTACTACCGTAAGGTTATTTTCAACGTAACTCCTGAGACGATTAAAAATTATGACTTTTCATCAATTTATGGAAAAGTAGTAGGAAATACGGTAGTGTTTGTAAAAAAGATTTCTGCCTTAAAGAATCGAGCATACGCAAATATTTCTACTCCAAGCGTTAGTTACAATACGTCAGCTAATTCATCAAGTTTGAAAGTTCCAACTGGTGTAACTTTGCAAGATGATGCTGATAAGAATATTAATTCTGGAACTCCAGAACTTAGTGGCATTTTCAGTACTGAAGATGCTGCCAAGAATGCTACTTCAGATACGGGTGATGTAACTGGTAATTTGCAAGATGGTCCTTACTATCAAAGAGTTACTTTCCTATTGTCTGATAATGATAGTAATGCCTACGACTTTGGTGATGGAGTTGTTGCTAAAGATGGTAAGTCTGTAACTTATATCCGTACTATCACAGTCAAACCAAATTCAGGCGGTTCAAGTGGTAATTCCGGCAATAACTCAGGAAGCGATGCTGATAACAATGGCAGTGGCGACGAAGACGAATGGACCTATTATAAAGATCCAGGAGTTGTCACAACCAAGATGACACGACCATCGTATTCATTGAATAATCGAGCTAATGAAACTGTTGAAAACCGTGCTCTAGCTCAAGATACTTCATGGATTACTGATCAGTATCGGACTAACAAAGCAGGTGTAAAGCAATATCGTGTTGCTACCGGCGAGTGGATCGATTCGAATGATGTTTACTTCCGTGAAAATTCAACTGGTAATAATGGCGATGATGATTGGACTTACTACAATAATCCAGGGGTTGTCACAACCAAGACAACACAACCATCATATTCATTGAATAATCGAGCTAACGAAACTGTTGAAAACCGTGCTCTAGCCCAAGATACTTCATGGATTACTGATCAATATCGGACTAACAAAGCGGGTGTAAAACAATATCGTGTTGCTACTGGCGAATGGATTGATTCTCACGATGTTGTCTTTAACGGTCAAACGACTGATGAAGAAGATGGCTGGACTTACTACAAAGATCCCGGTATCGTTGTCACAAAGCCAGATCAAGAATATTATTCACTAAATAACCGAGCAAATGATACGATTAAGAATCGGGCTTTAATGGAAAAGACTTCATGGATCACCGATCAATATCGGACTAATCGTCAAGGAGTAAAACAATATCGTGTTGCAACGAATGAGTGGATTGATTCGCATGATGTTATTTTTACAAAGAATGTCAAGCAAATCGTCAACGTTGATGAAACAGCACCTTATTACAGTCTCTATACGATATATGGACAATTAGTTCAAAATCGGGCTCTTGAACAGGAGACATCATGGTTTTCTGATAAAGTAGCTTACGCTGATGATGGAACTGTTTATTATCGTGTTGCAACGAATGAATGGGTCAAACAAATTGATGGTGTTCATTTGGCTTCGTATGCATGGTATAAGTATTAAAGATAATTAAATAGGACTTTCGAATTGTAAATTTCAATTCGAAGGTCCTATTTGTTTTGCGAAATAAAGAAGACTAATATATAGTAAACACAAGTAAACATTAACGAGGAAAATAATGGCAAGTATTAGAGATATAGCAAAGATGGCTGGAGTTTCAGCAGCAAGCGTTTCAAGAATTCTAAATAATGATAAAAGTTTTAGTATCAATGATAATACTCGGCAACGAGTGATTGAGATCGCTAACCGACTACATTATTCTAAAGAAGAAAATCTTAAAGGGCCTCGTTATAAAAATAATGGGATGTCAGTGGGATTGATTTTAAGACACGATGAGGAATCTGAATTAAAAGATCCCTATTTTTTGGCAATTAGACGTGGAATTGAAGAGGAAGCAGCTAAATGGAGATTACAAGTTTTTAATGCATTTAGAATGCGTGATAAAGAAAAAGATTGGGACAAATTGGCTAATTATGGTGCAGTTATAATGATTGGCGAGATGACAGAGTCAGCAATGAATAAGATTCTGGAGAAGAATTCAAATATAGTCCTAGTTGACAATTATATTAGTGATGAAAGATTTGATCGTATTCAGACAGATTTTATTGAAAAAACACAAAAAATATTAAACTTATTGTATGACATGGGACATCGTAATATAGCCTTTGTCGGTGGTAGAAGTAGCATCGTAGATGTTGATGGTACTCGAATGAATAGTCGCCATGAAGTAAGGGCTGATAGTTATGAGAAATGGATGCGGTTAAAAGGATTAAATGAATATATTAGTACAAATGTTGGACATTGGTCTGCAGAGGATGCTTTGAGTATGACGGAGGAAATTTTGAAACAGTCAGTTATTCCTAGTGCAATTGTAGTTGCTAGTGATCCCATGGCGATGGGTGTTTACAAAGCTATAAATAATGCGGGACTTAAAATTCCCAATGATATTTCGATAGTGAGCTTTGATGACGTAGAAATGAATAAATATTTAACGCCCACGTTGTCGAGTGTCAAAATGGATTCTGAGGAAATGGGAAGAATGGCCGTAAGAGTAGCGCAGAATCAGATGATTGAGCCCAGAAGAATGCCGATTCAAATCGTTTGCTCCAGTGAACTGAAAGTCAGAGACTCAGTGAAAAATATTTCAAAAGAAAAATAATTGAATTTGAAAATGCTTATTATTTGAAAAAATGGTAAGTATTTTTTATTAGCTCTTGTGTAAACGTTAACTAAACGATTATAGTAATCTTTGTAAACGTTTACAGATTGATTGAAGAGAGGGAAACATGAAATGAAAAATATTTTAAATGCATTTCAGAAGAAAATGGGGCCAATATCTGAACTCATTGGTGCTAATAAATATCTTCTAAGTTTACGTGATGGATTCATGTTAGCTTTTCCAGCCACTATGTTTGGATCGATCATGGTTATTTTGCAAAATTTACCAACTACCTTTGGTTTCAGCGGATTTTTACCAAAATGGTTTAATGATTTTCTAGTTAACTTTTTTGGCCCAGTTAGTAATGCTACAATGTCTGTTTCTGCTTTATTCATTGTTTTTGGAATTGGATATCAACTTGCTGGTCATGAAGGCCAACAAAAGATTTTTGCGGGTGCCATTTCACTATCTAGTTTCTTGATGCTATTGCCCATAGGTACTGACAAGAAATTGGGCTCATTTATTGCTATCAATGATTTAGGTGCTCAAGGAATGTTTGTGGGTATTATTACTGCTATAATCGCTACGAAAATTTACTGTGCTATTAGTGCCGCACATATAACCATCAAAATGCCAGCTTCAGTGCCTCCAATGATTGCTGAATCATTTGTTGCCATAATTCCCGGAGCTGCTCCATTATTATTATTTAATATTATTCGCTATGCCTTTACATTTACTTCTTGGGGCAATGCAGTTGATTTTGTTTATGAAATTTTACAACAACCTCTAATGGGATTGGGTGGAACTTTGCCAGCGGTACTTATAGCTGTCTTCTTTACTCAATTGTTCTGGTGGTTTGGTGTTCATGGAACTTTACTTGTTAACTCAATTATTGATCCTATTATGGGTGCTTTGGCAATTCAAAACTACAATGCTTATAAAGCTGGAGCAGCTCATTTACCAAATATTATTAATACTACATTCATGGGTGTTTTTGTTAACCAAGGTATGCAATTAGGTTGTGCCATTGTTTTTGCATTTTTCTTAGCTAAATCAGTACGAATGAAAACAACTATGAAGACTGTTTTTGCACCAGCCATTTTTAATGTGTCTGAACCAATGACCTATGGACTGCCAATTGTTTTAAATCCTGTTCTGTTAGTTCCTTGGGTTTTAGCTCCATTAGTATCAACTACCATTTCATATTTTGCTATTGCATCAGGGATGGTTCCAAGACCAATTGGTGCAACAGTTGTTTGGACTACGCCGATCTTCTTAGCAGGATGGTTAGGTACTGGATCCATTGCAGGTGCTATCTTGCAAATCGTTGATGTCATCGTTATGACATTAATTTGGATACCTTTCTTGAAGTCAATGGATAATGAATTCTTGAGAGAAGAACAAGAGGTCTCAAAAACTGAAGAAGCAGGATTAAAAGCGGAAAATCAAAAGAGTTAATTAGGAGATAAGGAATTATGAGAACTGATACGTTGAGGTATAAATATGGGTATAATGCCAGTCAAAATGATCTTTATAACACATTGGTAAATGAACAATTAAAATATTTTCAACGTACCAATCCACAAATAAGACATTTGACCCCAGGCACTACTATTGAAGCGGAATTAACAACTAAAATGAAGCGAATTGCGACGACGAATAAAATGAGCATAAAAAATATGGTGAAGAATGAACTGTTTCAAATGGAAACAGAGCAACCTGATGGGAAAATAGTTCAAACTTATCAATTTGAAACGAATAAAAGAGGAAAGAAATTCTTAGTTTACTCCGAAAGAAATACTTTCAAAAATACACGTAATCAGACTAATTTTATGTTTATTAGTTTACTTTATAAATTTTTCTATAATCGTGGTGTAAGAAAAAGAATGAAATATTTAGACGATTTAGCCGTGAATTAACTAAGAAGTATCGAAAGGAAAGTATTTTCATATGATAGATATAATTTCAAATAAAATATTTCATTTACATAATAGTAAAATTAGTTATTTATTTTGGATTATGCCGAATAATCAATTGGGACATATTTACTATGGGAAAAATTTGGGTGAATTAAATGATGATGACGTAGAGTATTTAATTCAGCAGGAAAGTAAATCAGCAGGGACAGTAAAGTATTCTGAAAGTATAAAGAATTTTACACTGGCAGATCGAGAACCAGAATATCCAGTATATGGTTCTTCAGATTTTCGTGAAGGTGCAATCGATATTTCTCAAAACGATGAACAATGGTATGCTGACTTTAAATATAAATCTTATTCTATTAACAAAACAAAGATTCGTGATTTAGACATCCCAGCGACATATTCCAATAATGATACTGACTCTGAGACATTAGATGTGATATCTGAAGACGAAGAACACTTGCTTAGACTGCATGAGTTTTTCACTATTTTTAAAGATTATGGAGTAATAGTTCGTAGCCAAAAATTAATTAATTTAGGAAAAAAAGATATTGATATCAACAATATGATGAGTGGTGTTCTAAGTTTGCCAACGGCAAATTATGATTTTTTAAGTTTATCAGGAGCCTGGTTGAAAGAAAGACAGATTAAGCGTCGCCATATTGAGCAAGGAATCACTTCAATAGAGTCACTAAAAGGTGCATCTAGTCATCAGCAGAATCCGTTTGCAGCTTTAGTCAGTGATAATGCCACCACAAATAGTGGGGATATTTATGCATCTAACCTAATTTATTCAGGTAACTTTTTGAATCAGGTCGAAGTTAATGAGTGGAACAAGACTAGATTGTCCATTGGAATTAATCCCAAATATTTCCAATGGAGATTAAGTGAGAACGAAAGTTTTAAAACTCCGGAAGCAATATTGTATTACAGTGGCAGTGGATTCAATGGACTTATCAACGAAACTAATGGATTTACTGAAGATCATATTATAGATACCAAATGGAAGAATGATTTGCGTCCTGTTGTCTTCAATAATTGGGAAGCCACTTACTTTGACTTTAATGAAGAAAAATTATTATCTTTGGCACGTGAGAGTAAAGAGCTAGGAATGGAATGCTTTGTCCTTGACGATGGTTGGTATGGACATAGAGATGATGATCGTAGTTCTTTGGGAAATTGGGTTACTGATAAAGCCAAGTTTCCATATGGTTTAGGACATTTTTCCAAACAGATTCATCAAATGGGAATGAAGTTTGGGCTTTGGTTTGAACCAGAAATGGTATCTCCAGATACAGAGTTGTATAAAAATCATCCTGATTGGGTAGTTCACCATCCTTATAATCGAGTATCGATAGGGCGAGGGCAATACGTTTTAGATTTTACTAATCCTGAAGTGGTTAAAACGATTTATCAACAAATGAAATCAATAATTTCAGAAACAAAGTTGGACTATATTAAGTGGGATATGAACCGTAATATAACAGAAGCTTATTCGACTTATCTAAAAAAAATTGGAAGACCTCAAGGGGAGTTTTTCCACCGGTATATCAAAGGTGTTTATTCTTTGTACAGCATGATTTTATCAAGTTTCCCTAATATTTTAATCGAAGGCTGTTCTGGCGGTGGCGGTCGTTACGATTTAGGAATTCTTTATTATAGTCCACAAATTTGGCCCAGCGATGACAGTGATGCCGTTGAAAAATTGTCTATTATGACAGGAACGACTTTAGCGTATCCATTATCGACTTTTAGTAACCATTTATCAGCTGTCCCTAATGATCAAGTTAAGAGAACAGAATCAATAAAATTTAGACAGGATTTAGCTAGCTTTGGACCATTGGGATTTGAATTGGATTTGAATAAATTGACTGATGAAGACAAAGAATGTATCAAACAACAAATTGAATTTTACAAAGATAATCGTCAATTATTATTGCATGGTAAGTTCCGCCAAGTTTTGGATTTGAATCCCGAAAGTAATGAAGTTGCATTTGGTGTAAAAAATTCAGAAAGTATTTTTATTGGATTTTTCCGGAAGATGACAAAACCTAATTCGGCTGTTAAACGGTACTTACCAATCTCTTTTATTGATGAAAATAGAAGATATGTTATTAATAATGAAACGTCAGTAAGTGGGTCAGTATTAAAATATTCAGGCTTATTGGAACCTTATGAATTTGATGGTGCAAATAGTGAAACGGCTCAAGTATCAGGTGATTATCAATCTTGGACATATCTTTTGAGGTCAAAGAAAAATTAAGAGGTTTATCAATGAAATCAATAGATACTTTTTTATATGGTGGAGACTATAATCCTGAACAATGGTTAGATCATCCAAAGATTCTTCAACAAGATCTAAAGTTAATGAAGTAAGCCAAAATTAATACTGTAACTTTGGGTACTTTTTCGTGGGCATCTTTAGAACCGAGGGAAAATGAATATCATTTTGAATGGTTAGATAAGGTCTTTGACGACATTTATAAAATAGGAGGACATATAATATTAGCCACTCCAAGTGGTGGACGCCCTAAATGGATGAGTCAGAAATATCCAGAGGTCAATAGAGTTGATGAATATGGGCATCGTCACATGGCGGGCTTTCGTCATAACCATTGTTATTCATCTCCAATTTATCGAAAAGAAACAAATAAAATCAATACTTTGTTAGCAAAAAGATATGGGAATCATCCAGCCTTATTAATGTGGCATGTTTCTAATGAATATTCGGGAGAATGTTACTGTAAAATATGTCAGGATAACTGGCGCAAATGGCTAAAAAAGAAGTATCAAACACTTGATAATCTTAATGAAGCTTGGTATTTACGTGTTTGGAGTGGATTGTATAGTGATTGGAGTCAGGTTATGCCACCAACTCCTTTGGGTGAGACTAAAGTTCACGGAATGGATTTGGATTGGAAAAGATTTGTAACCGACATGACAATTGATTTTTATAAGTCTGAAATAAAGCCTTTAAGAGAAATAACGCCTAATATTCCAATAACTACAAACTTTATGGCAGAAGGTATGGATCATGGAGATTTTTATCCTATCACAGGTCTAAATTACGGTAAATTTGCAAAGTATCTGGATGTTATAAGCTGGGACAGCTATCCAGTATGGCACAATAATTATGAAACATTAGCTGAAACAGCGATGAAGACAGGATATGTACACGATCAATTTTATTCACTGAAACATCAACCGTTTATTGTTATGGAATCAACACCAAGTTATGTGAATTGGCTTCAATATAATAAATCCAAACGTCCGGGAATGAATATTTTAAGTAGTATTCAACAAATTGCTCATGGATCAGAAAGCACTTTATATTTCCAAATTAGACAGTCTCAAGGTAACTCAGAAAAATATCATGGTGCGGTAATTGAACATGATGGATCAAAGAACAATCGGGTTTATCAAGAAGTTTCCCAATATGGTGAAATGCTAGCTGATATCTCAGAAATAAAGCATGCTAAAAGAGTATCTAAAGTCGGTATTTATTACGATTGGGAAAGTAATTGGGCCTTTAATCGTGGAGGTGGCTTTGGTCGCCCTACTAGGTTAGGCATTCAAACATTGCAAAAACATTATTCAATATTTTGGGGTCAAGATATATCATGCAGTATTCTTGGCGAAGATGATGATTTTTCAAATTATGATTTAATCATAGCTCCGATTTTATATATGAATAAGGAAAAAGTGGTTGATAAATTAACTGAATATGTGAGATCCGGTGGAGTATTAGTTTCTAGTTATTTTACTGGGATGGTTGATAAATATGATCGTGTTAATTTATATGGATTACCTAAGAAATTGAGTGAGTTGTTTGGCTTGAATACAAAAGAAATTGATACTCTATATCCTGATGAACATGGTCATATTTTATATAATGGGAAAGAGTATTTGAGTAAAGACTTTAATCAAGTTATCGAAACAACAACGGCTAAAACACTTGGTAAATATATAAATAATTTTTATCAAGGGACTCCAGCAATAGTGAAGAATGATTATGGTAAAGGAAGTGCATATTACTTAGCCACGAGAATGAGTCGTGATTTCTTGAAAGATTTTTATAAACCAATTATAAAAGAGTTGAATTTGAGAAATAACTTTATATCCAAGTCAGTATATGAAGTCTCTTGTCAAAACAGATACAAAAATGGATACGTTTATCATTTTTTGATGAATTTTTCTGAAAAGAAGCAAGCTATTGAAACCAATCGAGAAACTACGAATGTTTTGGATGGTTCGATTGTAGGTAAAAATATTGTTTTAAAGAAATATGGCACTTTGATTTTAAAAGAAAAATATAGTTAGTTAAAAAGTCACCTAAATGGAAGAAATTTTCCTTAGGTGACTTTTTAGATTAGAACTAGTAAATTTTAAATTCTTACAATAATCTTGCCCACAGAATCTCGGTGCAAAAGCATTTCTAATCCATCGACTAGTTGATCAAACGGTAAAACTTCAGTAATGCTAGGATCAATCCGCTTTTGACTAGCGAGTTGTAATAATTCACCAGCCATGATACCTAGATCTTTCTTTTGCGTCAGTGAATTGCCATGATGGGCACCGCCAAGATTTAAAGTGGTAACGCTGAGGCCTTTATCAAACAAGATATCGTTGTCATCAAGTGTTGGGCCATCCACGATACAGACTAATTCGCCATTGTAGCTGAGCCGTTCTGTTACGTCTAATTTGGCTTCGGCGCCACTGACTGTATTGAGAATCAAGTCCACACCGGAGTTATTAGTATATTTCATTATTTCGGCGGTTACATTTTGATTCTTATAGTCGATAATTTTATCAGGCTGAAATTTTTCAACGAAGGCAGTCTTGGCAGTAGAAACGGTGGTGATAACTTTGAGTCCTTGAAGTTTGGCCAATTGAATGGCAATCGAACCTACGCCACCAGCGCCTGCGTGAATGAGAATATTTTTCTTGCCGGTCAAATTCATCTTCCGAAAGATGGCCTGATATGCTGTCATGGCCCCACATAGAAGTGCTGAAGCTGTTTCAAAGCTGACATTATCCGGCAGTTTTGTGAGGCAGTATTCGGGGAAAATTGCATATTCAGCGAAGACACCGTCATTTTGTAAATTATTGTGACCAGATACACGATCACCAGGTTTAAATCGGGTCACATTTTCTCCGACGGCTTCAACTATTCCCGCGGCATCGAGTCCAAAGATATGTGGATATTTGAAGTTGGGAAGTGGTTGTGAGATAAGTTTGTAATCGACGGGATTAAGGCCAATACTGTTAACTTTGATCAAAACTTGCTCTGGACCAGGTTTTGGAGTCGAAACAGTTTCTTGTCTTAGGTTTGTTAGACCAGATTGTTTAGGATCAGTGAATAAGTAAGCTTGCATAAAGATTCCTCCGGTAAACATATTATTTTAATTATACTGTTGTTTTGTTTGCTTGAAAAAGAATATCCCTGATACAATAAATCAAAATAAATTTATTACATTTTGTTGACAAAATATCATTATTTCAGAAATATGTAACAGAAATGTATTAAGCAAATTATTTTCGGGCTCGTATAATGAAACTATTTAGAAGGATGATTTTAAAGTGGAGGTAGTCTCATAAGAGTTAAAAGGCGAAAGATAAAAAAGTATCTCAAATTTTTCTTGATGATATGTATTGTAGTTGCTGGATTGAGCTATTATTTTAACAATTCCTATGCTTCAAGTGGCAATGATAATGAGAAGACCAATCAGGTCATCAAAAAGAAGCAAAAGATCATCAAGACAAATTTGACCAATTATTTAAATAGTGTAACTAAAGATGGTACGGCAAGTGTGAGTTTTTACAATTTAGGTGCTGTTGAGGGCAGCAGTTCGGCAGATGACAAGGAAGCCAAACTTTACCAAAAGGGCAGTTTAGAAGTCGAGTCAAATGCCAAGGCCGTGAATATTTCGGCAAGTACATATAAACTCTATATCGCAGCTTTCTTGATGAATCAAAAGCTACAAGGGGCTTTCAGTTGGACAGATGAGAATGAGGATGGCTTTGAACGAATGATCGTTAACAGCGACAATGACTTTTCTGAACAACAGATCGTCAATTATGGTGCGAGCGCGTTGAGTAATTTCACTCAGAGTCAAGGTTGGTATCCGAATGTCTTTCAAGATGGTCAGGCGACTCAAACGACCAGTTATAGTCTGCAGTTATTGCTTGAAGATCTAGCTTCAGGATCAGGCGCTTTTCAAAATAAGTCTGATCAAAAAAAGATCCTAAAGTGGATGGGTGAGCAAAACTATCGTACGGGTATTCCTACTGGTGCAGCTGCAGCTGATGCGGGTACGACGGTACAAGACAAGGTCGGCTTTTTAGACGATGTGAACAATGATGCCGGTATTGTAACTTTACCTAATGGACAGCGATATATTCTGGTCATTATGACTCACGGACACAACCAAAGTGATTTCAGTGGTTTCCCACGAATAGCTAAGATTGCTAAGAATGTTCAAGAAATTGTTTATGGTGCTGATGCCGGCAAGCAATTGAATAATTATTAGATACAAAAAGAGAGTTAGGTGACCACACCTAGCTCTCTTTTGATATCAAGCGGCTGAGAATTGCCACCCTTGTTTGAGATATCTAATCCATTATACACTTTAAAAGGTCATTTGGATATCACTTCCTTAAAATAAGAAAATTCAATTAAAAAATCATACTCAATTAATGCAATTTAAAAGGATTAATTATATAATTGTCCCTAATAAATCAACGGAGGCCAAAAGGAATGGCACGAAAAGTTATCTTATACATCGCAGAAACCCTCGATGGTTATATTGCTGAAAAAGATGGCACTATTGATTTTTTAACTAATAGCGATTTTAGCTCTGGCGATACAGCTGACCACGAATATGAAAAATTAGTAAAGCACATTGATACAGTAGTTATGGGGCGTCATACTTATTCACAGATAGTTAACGAGTTATCGCCTAATGATTATCCATATGGCAATTTCGAGAATTACATTTTGACAACTCATCCGACTGAAGGCATCGACAATATTCATTTTATTCACGATGATGTTAGTGATTTAGTTGAAATGTTGAAACAACAGCCTTCCAAAAAGGATATCTGGATCATCGGCGGCAGCAGTATCATTGCGCCATTAGTTAATAAAGACTTGATCGATGTCTATGAAATTTGTATTGTTCCAATCGTTTTGGGCAGTGGCATCCCCTTGTTCTCTGAAAAGACTAACTTTAAGGAATTGAACTTAGAGTCAGCTAAGAAGATCAATGGTGTGGCTTATCTAACCTATTCTAAATAACAAAATTACATTAGACGTGGATGTGATTTTTTCCACGACAAAGCCCAGTGATAACCATTTTTGGTTAATTCCACTGGGCTTTTTTAATTAATAATTTAGCAATATTTTTTACCAGATTTTAATCTTGAAGAGTTCTTTAAGTCCTGAAAGTACTAAGGTTGGCAGTGCTGGAATGAAGATCACATAGAGATAGATTGCGGCAGGTAAGGTAGCTGTTCCCATAACTAAATTAAAGAAGGGAATCATTGTCACTAACACCGATGATATTCCGGCAAACGCCACAGCCAAAATCAAGCGTGGATTTCCGAAAGGATTTCTTCTAAAGAGTGTTTTGGAGCTTCTCGCATCAAACACATGCCATAATTGGCCAAATACTAGAGTCAAAAAGGCCACTGTTTGAGCTTCATTGCTACCAAACCCTTGATTAGCTGCCCATAAGAAGGCTAGATAAACCATGGCACCCATGATGGTCCCTCGAACCAAGACTCTGGACCAAGTATGATTAGCTAAGATCGATTCGTTGGGGTCACGGGGAGCTTCTTTCATGATGTCAGATTCAGCAACATCGTATCCTAAAGCAAATGATGGCAAGGCATCACTGACCATATTGACCCAGAGGACCATGATAGCGGTCAGTGTCGGCGTCCCAACAGGAACTTTACCAATGGTTTGGCTAAAGAAGAGTAGTCCCAACAATAACGACAAGACTTCGGCAACATTAGTCGTCAATTCATGGCGCATGAAATTCTTGATATTGGCAAAAATAGTGCGGCCGCTTTTAACGGATTTTTCGATTGTGGTGAATTTATCATCTAATAGAATCAAATCTGCTGAGTCTTTGGTTACTTCAGTCCCATTGATTCCCATAGCGATACCGATGTCGGCGGCTCTTAAAGCTGGAGCATCATTCACACCATCGCCAGTCATCGCCACGATTTGTCCTTGGCGCTGTAATTGTTTAATGATCCGTTGTTTATGTTCAGGTGTGACACGGGCGTAGATATTAGTCTTTAAAACGGTATTGAATAATTGTTCATCAGACATTTCTTCAATATCGATTCCTTTAACCACTGGAGCAGAAAGTGTCTTAACGATTCCTAGATCGTAAGCAATTGCCCGAGCGGTTTTTTCATGATCGCCAGTGATCATTACTACAGCCACGTTGGCTTCATTGAGGGTCTTGACGGAGTATTTTACTTCTTCACGAGGAGGATCGATGATACCAGCGAGACCAGTGATGATTAAATCAGTCTCTAAGTCTTGTACCTCAGCTGTTTGAGCGGCTTTTTGACTGATTTTTTTGTAGCCGACTGCTAGGGTCCTTAAAGCTTGATCAGCATATTGACCAACGACGTCTAAGAAATCAGCTTGTGCTTTTGGAGAGCGGTCAATTTGATTGTCTTTCAAGATACTACTACTGTTGCGTAATAGGACATCTGGCGCACCTTTAGTGTAGAGAAAGTAATCGTCATTTTTTTTAACGACCACGCTCATCATTTTGCGACTGCTAGTAAATGGTAAAGTACGGATTATTTCGTAATCTTTTAAGAGCTCGTCTTTAAAGAAACCAGCTTTTTGTCCCAGTACAGTTAAGGCAACTTCGGTCGGATTACCAAAGGGTTTATACTGGCCATCGACTTCTTTAACTGTGGCTTCATTGCAGAGCACGGCACCAGTTAAGAATTGCGATGATTTGTCGACAGAACCACTGATTTGGCCTTGGGGAGCGTAGCCTAAGCCAGAAACGTCAAAGAATTTACCATTGTCGTAAAATTTAGTCGCGGTCATTTCATTTTTGGTTAGAGTCCCAGTTTTATCAGAACAAATGTAAGAAGTACTACCAAGAGTTTCCACACTATTGAGTGATTTGATCAAACCTTTGTTTTGAGCCATTTTAGCGGTACCGATAGTCAAGACGATCGATAGAACTGCAGGCAAAGCGTCAGGAATCGAGGCCACCGCTAAGGCAATTGAAGTTGAGAGAACGGACGTCAGAGAATTAACACTAAATTCCCCTGCTCGAATTATCCCCACGACGAAGGTAAAGACAACGATAGCAGCAGAGAATTTCATTAAAATATTGGTCAATAGATTGATAGTATTTTGTAGCGGAGAGATTTTAACGTCGGTTTCTTGCATTAAGCGGGCAATATTTCCTAACTCGGTCTCTTCGCCAGTGGCGGTGATAACACCGACTCCTTGTCCGTTCGATACGGTAGAACCAGAGAAGCCCATATTGAACCGGTCGCCCAGTTCAACGGTTTCGGAAATAACATCGCTATTTTTTGCAATTGCATCGGGTTCACCAGTTAAATGTGATTCGATGACTTGTAATTCATTCGTATCGATCCAACGAACATCGGCTTCAACGAAGTCTCCTAAAGCAACTTTCAAAATATCACCGACGACTAGTTCAGCTGTCGGTATTTTTTGCCATTCATTATTTCTTAGGACAGTCGCAAAACGGCTGTTCATTTCCTTTAAGGCATCGAGGCTCTTTTGGGCATTGATTTCTTGCCAAAAACTCAAAAAGGCGTTGATCAAAATCAAAATTAAAATGGCAATCGCTTCATAGAGTGATTCTCTTCCATGTTGGCCATCGCCTTGGACTTGAAAGGCATACCAAGAACTGAGAAATGATAATAAAACTGCTCCTAAAAGTACGATCACGATTGGTTCCTTGAAACTTTTCAAAAAGATTTTCCAATATGGTTCAGCTTTTTTCTCTTCGATTTGGTTAGGACCATACTTTTCACGGTTAGTAGTCACTTGGCTGTCAGTTAAGCCGTGATCCTTGTCGACCGAAAATTGCTTCAGAATCGTGTCAGTCGGTATTTTGTAATAGTTTGCCACACAATCATTCCTTTCATTTGGGCAAAGAAAAAGCGCCAGCCTCAAGAAACTTCCTTACCCTCAGAAGTATTGACTTGAAGCTTGCGCTCAACCTAGTTAGATTTACTTGTACATTTAGTATATCATCAGAAAATATTTTTGGCTATTTTGAAGATTATTGAATTATCCGTTTAGGATAAGTTGTGTTGCAGGATCTTGATGGCTTCAGAAATAGTCTGATATTCGAAAATTTTTTGGAAATAGGCTGTTCCATTGATCATTGCTGACAACTGACTCTTGGAAGAATTATGGAGAATGATCACTGGTTTGTGCAGTCTTTCTGCGGTAGCTAATTCATAACCGACACCTAAACTGGGATGTGAAGTTTCAGCTACCACTAAATCACATTCTTCTAACCACTTAACATCACGGTTACGGATATAAGCATCTTTGGTCTGATCGTCACTAGTTATTGATAAAGACTGGTCACCGATATGTTCAGTGAGAACTTGGTTATCTTGATTGAGAAAATCGATCAGTTGGCGATAAATTTTAACGTCAGCACGTCCGCCTCGAATTGAAGCTGCAAAGTATATTTTCATGCTTGAGACTCCTGTTTAATTTTTTCTTGCAAAGTTTTTAAAAATAATTGATCGGCTTCCGGTAGTTGACGTTTCTTACTCCATATTAAGGTATTGGGATCGGTCATAGTTGGAGTTAAGGGGCGAAAGACTAAATTGCTATCACCAGAAGTATTGATTAAATTTTCATAAGTTAAAGCTAGACAACTGCCAGTTTTGACCAAGAGACTGGCATTGAAGATTAAATTATAAGTGCCAATAAATTTGAATTGTTCAAATAGCCCTTGACTCCAGGCAATGAAGTCTTTGTGATGGCTAATTTGTCGAGATGCCAAAAGAGGGCGACCAATCAAGTCGCTTGGGGTAATGTCCTTTTTTTGAGCTAACGGTTCGTCTTGACGCATTAAGAGACCCCAACGATTGTTTTCAGGTAACTTCATAGTATTATAGTTGCCTAATTCATGGTGCCCCATGATGATACCAAACTCTAAGATACCACTGTCTAAGGCTGCTTCGATCACGGTTGAGTCACCGCTGTTAAAGTTGACCTGAATGTCAGGATATTGATGAATCAAGTCGTGAACCGTATCCATGACACATTGAATAGCGACACTTTCCCCAGCACCGATATCCAAAGTTCCACTGACGACATCTTGTTTTTGTAAATTATAAGTGGTTTTGTCAACCAGACCGATTATCTCTTGGGCTCTTTGCAAAAGGTAGTAACCATCTTGAGTTAACTGGATTTGACGTTTACCACGGATGAATAGTTGAGTGCCTAGATTAGTTTCTAAATCAGCAATTTGGCGAGATAAGGCTGGTTGAGAAATATGTAGTAGCCGGGCGGCACGGGTAATATTTTGTTCTTGAGCAATCGCAATAAAGTAACGTAAAACTCTGATATCCATTGATAGACTCCTATTATACGAAAAAGTAATGATAAATGATTATTAATAAGTATTTAACATCATAATAATATCTTTGTATACTGATTTCAATCAGTGAGGTGTTTGAAATGAAATCGGAAATGGATCTTGGAACCAAAGCTTATGAACAAGTTGAAAAAGTTAATCACAAAAATCAAATATTGGTTCAAGAATTGAATGACACTCCCCATACCCAAGCGGAAATTAGGCAAATAGTTAGTCAGATCACGAATGAAATAATTGATCCTACCACTGAGATCCGACTGCCATTTCGAACCGATTTTGGTCGGAATTTACATATTGGTAAGAACGTCTATATCAGTAATTGTTCCATGTTCGTTGATCTAGGCGGCATTTATATCGGAGATAACGTCTTGATAGGGCCTAATGCCACGATCACTTCGGTTAATCATCACACTGCCCCTGATCAAAGACGACACTTGATTTTTAAGTCGGTTTACATTCACGACAATGTTTGGTTGGGAGCAAATGTTACGATCACACCTGGGACTACGATTGGTGAAAATGCCATTGTAGCGGCTGGGGCAGTGGTAACTAGAGATGTTCCGGCTAATACGATTGTTGGTGGGGTGCCGGCTTCAGTAATAAAAATAATTGACCATAAGAAAAAATGAATTGAAGGAGAGATTTTATGACAGTTTTTGATGAAACAATTACGTTAAACAACGGAGTAAAGATTCCCAAGCTAGCTTTAGGTGTTTGGGAAATTCCAGATGATCAAGTAGCTCAAGCAGTTAAGAGTGCGATTGAGATTGGTTATCGTCACATTGATACTGCCCAAGCCTACGGGAATGAACGTGGTGTCGGAGAGGCAGTTCGTGAGTCTGGTATCAGTCGTGAGCAGATATTTGTAAATTCCAAAGTCGCAGCTGAAATCAAAAATTATGATGAAGCTAAGCGCTCAATCGATGAAACTTTGAACAAGATGGGATTAGATTATTTGGATATGATGATCATTCATAATCCTCAACCATGGAAAGAAGTTAACCAAGGAAATGACCGTCATTTTGAAGGTAACTTAGAAACTTGGCGGGCGATGGAAGATGCGGTTAAGGCTGGTAAGTTAAAGACTATCGGAGTTTCTAGTTTTAATAAGGAAGACTTGGATAATTTGATCAAGAACAGCGCTACTAAACCAGCCGTCAATCAAGTGCAAATTCATATCGGTGATACGCCTATGGATATTATCAAATATTCTCAAGCAAACGATATTGCGGTCGAAGCTTTCTCACCAGTAGCTCACGGGGCTGCCCTAAATGATGAGCGCATCAAAAAGATGGCTGCTAAGTATCATGTCAGTGTGCCACAATTGTGCATCCGCTATGATTGGCAATTAAATGTCATTGTTTTACCAAAGTCAGCTAATCCAGAACATATGAAGTCAAATTCTGAAATTGATTTCCAGATTTCAGAGGCAGATATGCAGACTTTGGCAGCTATTGACACGATGGAATATGGTGATGCCAGTGCCTTTCCAGTTTTTGGTGGCAAATTATAATTACAGATGGTTCCCGATTGCGGGTGCCATTTTTTTGTTCTAAAGGTAATTGAGTAAAATTATCTATTTTAAGCGAAGTGGTTTAAAATAATCGTAATTTGTCAAAAGAGGATGATAAAAGTATGGATGTTGAGATTAAACGTGACGGATTGACTTTACGAGGGACCTTGAATAAGCCACAAGGAAAATTCAACTTAGTGGTTCTAATGCACGGTTTTACTTCTAACCGAGGAGTTGAACCAGAGCAATTACTTTTTCAATTGGCTAAGCACTTGGAAGAATTAGGCTTTGCGACCTTACGATTTGACTTCAATGGTCATGGACAATCAGATGGTAAATTTGCAGATATGACGGTCTTGAATGAGATCGCTGATGGCAAAGCTATTTTGGATTATGCAAGAAGTTTAGCTGGTGTTCAAAAAATCTATCTGCTCGGTCATTCCCAAGGCGGCGTGGTTGCTAGTATGTTAGCTGGTTATTATCCTGATAAAATTTCTAAATTAGCTTTATTAGCTCCAGCAGCAACCTTAAAAGATGATGCCTTAAAAGGGGATACGCAAGGTTATACTTATGATCCTCACAATGTTCCCGACCAATTAGCCATCAAAAAAGGTCTGACTTTGGGCGGATTCTACATCCGAACAGCGCAAACTTTACCGATCTATGAAGTAGCTAAGCAGTATCACGGACCAGTCTGCTTGATTCATGGTTTAAATGATACAGTAGTTAACAAAATTGCTTCGACACGTTATGATGATGTTTACCAAAATGATCAATTACATCTTTTAGATGGAGCAGACCATGGTTTCAGTTCTGAAAAATCTCGTCAAGCAGCTTTAAAGATTGTCGGTCAATTTTTTAAAGAGTAGTCAAAAAAATGAGAGTGGCAACTCGATTTTGAGTGACCGCTCTCATTTGCTTCAGCCTGTTTTACTTAACGATATTAGTTTTGATTTTTTCTAAGGAAATATCACGTGGTGTGAAGTTTTCAGTTGTCTGACCAAGGGTTAAAGCAAAGATAGGTTTGAAACCATCTGGAATGACACCACTAGGAATTGAGCCTAGGCAAGCCATATTGTAGTTAGCACCGGGTCCTTGATCTTCTGCGGCTAGTTCCATACCGTGAACCATTGTGCCAGCAGAATTTCCTTCCATTAATCCGTTATTAGTAGCAGATACGACGATAACGGTTGGAGCGTCATAAATGCCATTTAGTTGAGACAAAACCTGGGAGTCTTGGATAACTGTCAGACGATAATTTTCGAATTCACCCATCCCAGCGGAACCGGCGTTGGCGGCTAAGAGAATATTTTGGAGTTGTTCGTCGGTTATTTGTCCAGAATATTGGCGAATAGCTTTACGTGATTTGATCATGGTTAATGTTTCCATAGTAGTACCTCCAATTTGATAATTAACTCTATTTTAGAACTTTTGTATCCGCTCGCACAATTGATTTTTACAGTAGTTAAAAATATCCTTTTGGAGAAGAAACGTGTCATAATGAGCTTAGTTAGAAAATTTGAAAGCGAGGTTAGTTAAATGGCAGAAAAGGTATTTACCGAAGCAGAGTTAAAGAAGTTTAACGGAGAAAACGGCAATCCCGCCTATGTTGCAATCGATGGGGTAGTTTATGACGTTACTGACGTACAACCATGGGCTGGTGGTAAGCATCACGGTAATACAGCTGGCAATAATTTATCTGACGCGATCATGCAGTCGCCTCACAAGCACTCGGTTTTAGCCAAATTAAATGCCGTTGGCAAGTTAGCTGAATAATTTCGTTTAATAGTCCTTTGGATAAGGGCTATTTTTTTACAAATCTGTTCCCTTTTTATTGAAAGTGCGATATCGTAAAGATTATAATAAATTAGAAATAAATTAAAAAACATTAATCAAAGGGGAACTTATGACTGAAATAACACGCTTTTATGAAAAATTTCAACCTAGTCGCTACGATGTTTTTATTGATATCAATCGTGGTACTAAACAATTTTCTGGTAAGACTGTGATCGATGGTGAAGCTAAAGTGCCATCAATTTCAATTCACCAAAAATATTTGAACATTGAATCTGTTCAAGCTGATGGTAAAGAAGTTCCATTTACAACTGACGATGACAATGACGCTATCAACATCACTTTGCCAGCTGCTGGTCAAACAACTCTAACTATCACTTACAATGCTAAATTGACTGATTCCATGATGGGTATCTATCCTTCATATTACGAAGTTAATGGCGTTAAGAAGCAAATTATTGGGACGCAATTTGAGACCACTTTTGCCCGTCAAGCATTCCCTTGTGTTGATGAACCAGAAGCTAAAGCTAAATTCGATATGGCTATCAAGTTCGACGAACAACCTGGTGAAACAATTTTGGCTAACATGCCAGAAATTAGAACTGAAAATGGGATTCACTATTTCGATACAACGGTAAGAATGTCGACTTACTTGATTGCTTTTGCCTTTGGTGATCTTCAAAGTAAAGTTGCAACAACTAAGAGTGGTGTTGAAGTAGGGGTCTTCGCTACTAAGGCTCACAAAGCTAATGAATTGGACTTTGCCTTAGATATTGCCAAACGAGCAATCGAGTTTTATGAAGACTTCTATCAAACTCCTTATCCACTTCCACATTCATGGCAATTGGCACTACCTGACTTTTCTGCTGGAGCAATGGAGAATTGGGGTCTGGTCACATATCGTGAAGCTTATTTGATGGTCGACCCTGATAATACTTCTTTGGATACTAAACAATTAGTTGCGACGGTAATTACCCACGAATTGGCTCACCAATGGTTCGGTGATTTAGTAACTATGAATTGGTGGGACGATTTATGGTTGAATGAAAGTTTTGCCAATATGATGGAATATGTGGCAGTTGATGCCATCGAACCTGACTGGCACGTTTGGGAAATGTTCCAAACATCTGATGTTCCCGCTGCTTTGCAACGTGATGCTACAGATGGAGTTCAATCAGTTCACGTTCAAGTAAATAACCCAGCAGAAATCGATGCCCTGTTTGATTCAGCAATCGTTTATGCTAAGGGTGCCAGAATGCTAGTAATGGTATGTGCTTTATTGGGAGACGATAATTTACGTGCTGGTTTGAAGAAGTACTTTGAAGCTCACAAGTATCACAATGCTAAAGGTGATGACCTTTGGAATGCTTTAGGTGATGCTTCTGGTATCGATGTTGGCTCGATCATGCACTCATGGTTGGAACAACCTGGTTATCCGGTTGTTTCTGCTAGCTTAGTCGACAACAAGATTACTTTGACACAACAACAATTCTTTATCGGTGAAGGTAAGGATGAGAGCCGTCAATGGCAAATTCCTTTGAACAGTAACTATGGCGCTGCTCCTAAGATTATGGCTGACCACAGTGTGGTGATCAATGACTATGAAGACTTGCGTAAGGATGCTGGTGAACCTTTCCGTTTGAATGTCGGCAATAATTCACACTTTATCGTGAAGTATGACGATGCCTTGATGAAGGATATTTTAGACAATTTAGATTCTGTAGATAATATTTCTCAATTAGGACTTTTGCAAGATCTACGTTTGTTGGCCGATGCTAAAGAGATTTCTTACGCTGCCATCGTACCTTTGTTGGATAAATTTGCTCAAAGTCATTCAACTGTTGTTAATGCCGCTTTATATCGTGTCGTTAATAATTTGAAGAAGTTTGTTAAATCAGATTCAGCTGAAGAAAAGAACTTGCAAGCTTTGGTCAATAAGTTGAGTGCAAAACAAGTTGAACGTCTAGGCTGGGAACCAAAAGCTGGCGAATCAAACGATGATCAATTGACTCGTCCTTACGTTTTGAATGCCGCCTTGTATGCTCAAAATGAGGAAGCTATTGCTCAAGCTCACAAGATTTTTGAGGCTAACCAAGATAATTTAGCAGGACTTTCCGCAGATATTCGTCTGTTAGTCTTGAGAAATGAAGTTAAACATTTTGGTAATGAGCAATTATTCAATAACTTGCTAAGTGACTACGTGAAGTCGGCCGATCCTAGTTATAAAGCTGATCTATCAGTAGCCGTAACAAGTGTAGAAGATCCAAACTTGATCAGTCAGTTGATCAACAAGTTCGAAGATGCAGAAACGATCAAGCCTCAAGATCTACGTGCTTGGTATCGTGGAACTTTGGCTAATGAAAAGTCACAACAAGCTGCTTGGGACTGGATTAGAAATGACTGGGATTGGCTGGAGAAGACAGTCGGTGGCGACATGGAATTTTCAACTTACATCACCGTTACTTCGATGGTCTTCCATACCCCAGAACGTTTAGCAGAGTTTAAAGCTTTCTTTGAACCTAAAGTTAATACACCTGGTTTGACACGTGAAATTCAAATGGATATCAAGATCGTTGAAACAAATGTTAACTTGATTGAAGCTGAAAAAGATGCCGTTAATAAGGCCATTGCTGAAAACAAGTAAATTCTAGAATAAAACGGAAATATTGCTAGTATTTGTCAAAAAATACTGGCAATATTTTTTTTACATAAAAAAAGACAAAAAACGTAAGAAAACGGAAACATTTTTGGGTGATATATTCCTGCTGAAGATAATATAATTTCTTTAGAATTATATAAATCGAGCAATAATTTTGACGTAGATACGGCAATAAATTAAATTTACAATAAGTATTTATTCAAGATTTAAGGGGATGATATTATCAAAAAAATATTTGTTTTAGCTACCAGTTTAGCTTTTAGTATTTTTATTGTAATAATTACCCTAGGCGGATCGTTTGTTAAAGCTGCGCAAACGGATATATCAGTTGTTCTGTCTAATAATCCCAATAATGGTGGAGTTGATCGGACGGTTCCTGAAGGGCTAAGCGGAATTTCAACGTGGTTCAATGTTCCTGCAATTAAGGATAACAATACGGCTGTTTTGCCTGCCAATAGTGGGATTAATAAGAGTAGTTCTGATATTATTCGATTAACTCAGACTGATACAGATTTAACCAAAAAAGCTAAAGTAGGAGTTATTTGGTCCAAACGTAGTCAGACGGCAGAAACGGACCAAAATTTTATTGATATCACTAAGAAACAAACGATGTCAATGTGGATGTTTTTCGGTGGAAAATACTCATCAGGTGGTGACGATACTGGTGACGGGATGGCCTTCGTAATTCAAAACGTGGGTGAGAATGCCTTTACTACAGTTCCTTCTAGTGGATTCGTCGGAGAATCTTTAGGCGTTTGGGGTTCAGAGACCTCGGCTAGTGACGCTTCTTCAACTTTAGCTATTCGAGCCATTCAGAATAGTTGGGCGTTGGAATTTGATACTTATCCCAATGCACCTGAAAAAGGCGGCATAGGTACTAACTTTGATAGTCAAAATGCAATTGGTTACGTTATCAATCACATTGCTGATAACTATCCTGGCGAGCCATCTACTTATTTAACAGGTACGTATCCTGGATTGATCATGGATCATTTACATCCAATTATTAAAGTTAAGACCGCTAAATTTCCTAATAATTTCTTAACTGATGATCGTTGGCACCATGTTACGATGACTTGGACGCCTAATGCGTCTGACTCTACTAAGGCAACAGTCAATATGAAGTTTAATGATAAAGATATTGATGGTACTTTGAGAACACCAGATATTGATCAAGATTACCCAATTGATTTAACTAAATTTAATTTATCAAAGGGAACTACCAAATTGTATTGGGGATTCACAGGATCTACTGGTAATAGTCAAGAAAATAACTTGATCAACTTTGAGTCTATTCCAGCGATAGTTGAAGCTGATGCTACAGCTAGTATGTATGATATTACTTCTCAACGTGAAATTAGTGATCCTACGACAACTGATCCTAATAAAAATGTGGTTTATGATGGAGATCAGGTCAATATCAATTACAATTTGAATTATTTAAGTGGTTCCAGAAGTTGGAGTAATATTGTTGGTGATATGAAGTTGCCAACCAATATCAACTATACGCAAGGAGTAATTACTTATACCGATACGAGCGGCAATAAGAAGACTGAAACCATCAGTGAATTGAGCGGTATGACTAATAATGAAGTTAAACATAAATTAGCAGAATCGCTTTGGAAGGACGGTTATAAGTCGGCAGAGATCACTTTTACCGGAACCGTAGTTGGGTCCAATACGTCTGATATAACTGTGCCAGCTCAACATGCTAGTTTTGACGGAGATTATTTGCAAAAAGATGTGATGACCCAGGCTTTTGTGATCAAACATATTGCTGATATCAATTTAACTGCAGTTGGTAATACGACTATCAATGCACTTTTGAATCAACCGGTAAATGTTCAAGGTAAAGTGGCTTACAGTGACCAAACTAGTGTTGATCCGAATAATTTTGAGATATTTGCCAAAGTGAATAATAATTCTTCGATGATGATCAGCAGTATGACCAGCAATCCATTTACTTTGACGATACCAGCGGATCAGTTAGCCAAAGGAAGTAACACGGTCACGCTTTATGTCGTTGATAAAACAACTCACAAGGTATCTAATCAGATCACCTTTACAATCAACGTGTCGGATTCAATTTTGAATTTGACGGTTTCAAATCAAATGAGTTTCGGCAATGTTCAAGAGTATCCACTGAACAAGGTGATTGGCCGTAGTAGCAAATGGACCGTTGATGTCAAAGATACCAGACCTGTTGGCTCCAAATGGCAATTATCAGCCCAAGCTACGTCGTTGAGTAATAACTTTAAGGGAGGATTAGTCTTTGTAAATAAAGCTGATTCCGAACAATCCTTGACTGATAATTTGACGATGATTGCTACTGGTACCAAGGCTAGCAATGACGAAACTGACGTTTCATCCAGTTGGGATAGCAATGATGGAATCCTGTTGCGTCAAAGTGGAAATAGTTCAGCAGGAGTTCATACAGGGGTAATTACCTGGACATTAGTTGACAGTACAAGTTAATACTAAAAAGATTATTTCAGATGATGAAATAATCTTTTTTAATATAACGGTAAAATCAGAATTAAGTTCGCCTAACTTTTTTCTTGATGTGTCATGAAGTATATGATATTCTTACGACAGAACCGGGGGGAAACGTCTAAGAATGGAGGCTCTTTATGCTAAACGTTAAGAACCTCACTGTCGCTTACGATGACACACCAGTTTTTGCTGATGTAGCCGTTAAATTCAACGCGGGTAAAATCACTGGGATCATTGGGCCGAATGGTGCAGGTAAATCGACCTTGATCAAGGCAATTTTGAATCTAATCAAAACTCGTCAAGGTGAGATTGACTACAAAGGTCAGTCAATGAAGTCTGTTCAAAAGCAAGTTGCTTATGTTGAACAAAGAAAGGATTTGGATCTAACTTTTCCAATCGATGTCTTTGACTTAGTTCTGACTGGAACTTATGGAAAATTAGGCTTATTTAAAAATCCTGGTAAAGCTGAAAGAGCAGCTACCGCAGATGCATTAAAACAAGTTTCCTTGACTGAATTTTCCAAACGCCAAATTGGAAATCTGTCGGGTGGACAATTGCAGCGAGTTTTCGTTGCTAGAGCTATCGTGCAACAAGCTGAGATCATTATTTTAGATGAACCGTTTGTCGGGATCGACTTGCAGAGTGAAACGGCCATTATGAAAATCTTGAAGCAGTGGCGAGATGAGAATAAAACTATTATCGTTATCCATCATGATTTGAATAAGGTAACTAAATATTTTGATGATTTAGTGATTTTAAACCATGGCATCGTCGATTATGGTCCAGCCAAGGAAGTTTATAATCCGAAGAATATCGAGAGTGCCTTCAGTGCTGACTTATCTTCTGTTCTATTTCAAGAAGAGGCAGGTGTTTAGGTATGACTTCGATAATTGATTTTATTAATGCTTTGGGAAAATATGACTTCTTACAAAGTGCCCTCTTGACTGCAATTATGGTTGGGATAATGTCCGGAATTATTGGAAGTTTCATTATCTTACGTGGGATGTCACTGATGGGAGACGCCATTTCTCATGCTGTGTTGCCAGGAGTTGCTGTAGCCTATATGCTCGGCATCAATATTTTGATTGGAGCTTCCGTATTCGGCGTCTTAGCAGCTCTGTTGATTGGCTTTGTTGCCTCACGCAGTAAGATCAAAACTGATACTTCGATTGGGGTCGTCTTCAGTGCTTTTTATGCTTTAGGTTTTATTTTGATATCAATGGCAGAAAGTTCTACTAATTTACATCATATTTTGTTCGGAAATATTTTGGCAGTTAGTGACACTGATATTATGACTACTGCAGTTGTCTTAGGATTAGTTATTTTGTTCGTTGTGACTTTCTATAAGGAATTGCTAGTAACCTCATTTGACGAAACTTATGCCAAAACTTATGGCTTGAATGCACAAGTGATCCACTATGCTTTGATGTTAGTTTTAACCTTGGTCACTGTTTCAGCTTTACAAACCGTGGGAATCATCTTGGTAGTGGCGATGTTGATCACACCAGCAGCGACAGCCTTTCTTTGGACGGATAAATTAGGAACGATGTTGCTTCTTTCAGCGGTTGTGGGCGTAGCGTCATCTATTACTGGCTTGTACTTTAGTTATACTTTCAATTGGGCCTCTGGTCCGGCAATTGTTATTGTAGCCGCCGCTTTATTCGCAATTTCTTTTGTTGCCTCACCGAAACAAAACTTCTTTAAGTTGAAAAGGAGTGTGACACAATGAAGCGATTTTTCATCACTTTAGTTGGAGTTATCCTGATGATCAGCGGCGTGTACTTCTTTTTATATCAACGAGATAATAATTCTAAAACAGTCGCTGACAACGAAAAGATCCATGTAGTAACTACGAATTCAATCTTAGAAGATATAGTTCATAACGTTGGGAAGGACCGGATCAAACTATATAGTATCGTTAAACGTGGGACTGATCCGCACGAATATGAGCCACAACCGACTGATGTTTCTGCTTCAGCCGATGCGGATGTAATTTTTCATAACGGCTTGAACCTGGAAACTGGTGGTAATGGTTGGTTTACGAAGCTAGTCAAGACGTCCAATAAGAAATTTGGTCGCGAAGTTTTTTCAGCCAGTGCCGATGTTAAAGCTAAGCATTTAACTACTAATAAAGACGAAGAAGATCCTCATGCTTGGTTGGATTTAGCTAACGGAATCAAATATGTCAAAACAATCACCAAAGTTTTGCAGGAAAAAGATCCTAAGAATGCGAATTATTATCAAGCCAATGCTGATAAATATGTAACTAAATTACAGAAATTGCATCAAGAAGCTGAGTCTAAATATTTACAGATTCCTGAAGGACAACGAGTATTAGTCACTTCTGAAGGAGCCTTTAAGTATTTCTCAGAAGCTTATCATGTCAATCCAGCGTATATTTGGGAGATCAATACTGAAGCACAAGGAACACCCGATCAGATGAAAGCTGTTTTAGCGAAGATCAACGCTTCAGACGTCAAGCATTTGTTTGTGGAATCATCCGTTTCACCTAAGTCAATGGATAAAGTTGCTAAAGAGTCAGGCTTAGATATCTATTCAAAGATTTTCACTGATTCATTAGCTAAAAAAGGTACGAATGGCGATACTTATTATTCAATGATGAAATGGAATATCGATAAAATTTATAACGGCTTAAAATAAAAAATTCCCCGCAGTCTTTTTAAAAGACTACGAGGAATTTTTTTCGATTCAGACTCACGAAAAAACCGAAAACATAGCAATTGAGGACTAGTTGTTTTCGAGTTCTTCCATGAGTCACATATAGTACTACCTTCTCTATACTGATGCAAGGAATTAGATTGTGAAAAGAAAAAAGTTCAAAGTAAAGAATCAAATCTTTACTTTGAACTGATGTTAGTTGCTATTTCCAAAAATTTGGATGATACTCAAGAACAAGTTAATGAAATCAAGTACCAAACTGATTGAAGCAACCAAAGCGATTGCACCTAAACTTTCTGAAGCAGAATATTGTTGGTAAATGCGTTTGATGTTTTGTGAATCAAAGGCAATATAGAACAAGAATAAAATGATGACCACAGCACTAGATAACATTAGTAAGGCTGAACTGTGGAAAATCAATAAGTTGATAGCTTCAACAACGATGATGGCAATCAAAGCAGTTAATAAGGTTCTGCTCCAAGATGTTAAATCTTTTTTAGTTACAAAACCGATAACGGCCGAAACCCCAAAAGCAGCTGATGTAACGAATAATGTTTGTACGATACTCTTAGCTGAGTAAAGGTAAAAGACTGGAACCCCGATCACCGATAAGGTAACGATGAAACCTATGTAACTTATAAAGGTCAATAAGTATGACTTTGTTGCTAAACGACTACTTAAGCCAATAAAAGCAAAGGGAACTCCAATCATTAAAATTAGCGAAATGATTCGGTGTTGAGCCATACCTTGGAAAATCATTTCTGATAGAGCTTGGTTGTTGGCAATCAATTGCGCACTAATGGTCCAAAGCGCGATTCCTAGTCCAGTATATAAATATACTAGAGATGTAAATCTCGCTAAACCAACAGATTTTACTTTATCTACAGATTGCATTTTTAATCCTCCTCAAATCTTATTAGAATAATTGTACAATAGAATAACATTATTTTGTAATTTGGGAAAGGGGACCGCTTAGTTTCTCAAATTGACCACTTAGACAAAATTCATATACAGCAGTCTTTGAAAGTGGTGTAATACAGTTATCGAAAAGGGGGTGGGTCGATGTGAAGATTCGTTTGGATATTGCACCTGAGTATCAAGAGAAAGAAATTGTTATCAGAGCAGCCCAAAATGATGCCGAAGTAACACAGTTGGTCGCTGGTCTTAAAGATATCGAAAATAGATTTAACCAGATCAATGGCTATATTGGTGAAACATTGTATTCATTAGCGCTTTCGGACATTCTGTTCTTTGAAACTAACGATCGAAACGTCTTTGCACATACGACTGATAATGCCTTTTTGATCCATTACCGGCTGTATGAATTAGAAGAAAACTTACCAGATAATTTTTTACGGATTTCTAAATCTTCAATTTTAAATATCAACGAAGTTTCTTCATTATCTCGTTCAGTAACTGGAAATCTAATCCAGTTTCGCGATTCATATAAGCAGATTTATGTGTCACGACGCTTTTTGAAAGAATTAAAAATGAAATTAAGTCAAAGGAGTTTGAAAAATGAAAAATAGAAATGGAATTTTCTGGGGTGTATTTCTACTTTTAAGTGCTGCTATTTTAGTTGTTAGTCAATTGCATTTAATCACCTATACATTCAGCTTTTGGACAATTGTGGCCACGATAATCCTGGTTGCCTTTTTGATTAAAAGCTTGGTTTATGTCGCAATACCTGGGGCAGTCTTTTCGACCGCCTTTCTAGCTATTCTCTATGCCAAACCATTGCATATCACAACTTTGGTACCATGGACCATCTTGGGGGCCGCATTGCTGATTTCAATTGGATTATCAATGATCTTTCGCCCGCTTTTAGCTCGTCGTCGCCCTTGGTTGAGAAAAAAATATTATCAACAGTATCAATGGAGCTCTAATAGAGGTAAAAGGTTTCAAGGTGTGGTTGATCCTGACATTGAGACGATGAATCAATCTGATATTGATATTTACGTCAAAATGGGCAGCAGTATTCGTTATGTGAAATCAGATGACTTTCATGAAGCTAATATCGACGTATCTATGGGCGATGCCAAAGTTTACTTCGATAACGTCCAAGTTCATGATTCAGCCGTAATCAATCTGGACGTTTCACTCGGTGGGATTGAATTGTACTTGCCCAAGACTTGGAATGTTGTCAAAAAGATCGATAATAACCTTGGTGGAGTCACTGAAGTAGGCTATCAAGATGTGACCGATTCGAGCCCAACAGTTATTGTTCAAGGATTGGTTTCTCTGTCCGGATTGAAGATTACTTATATTTAAATCCAATCTTTGCTTAGAACTTTTTATATAATGATAGGTTATTTCTCAATCCCACAAATTATGCTAATCTAATAGTCACAGGGGATAGGGAAACAACATGAACTTAACATTGAGAATATTTTTTCTACTATTAGAGAACAAACCATTAAAGAATAAAGAAATATCTGAAAAATTGAATACTAATATTCGAAACGTGCAGCGTATTATAGAAAATCTCAAGCTTGCTTTTGACGATAAGACTAACGTTTTGAATCGGCATTTTACCTTTAAAGAGGATGGGCGCTATCACACTGTCAGTCAAAATTTACTTTTAAAGGAAAATGAGATTTTATTGCTGACGAAAATTTTGGTTTCGAGTCGTTCGTTGAATGAAACTGAATTGCCAGAATTGATTGACAAATTGATCGATATGGTTGGCGTCGACAATCGTAAGGTGGTTAAAGATGCAGTTGCTAGCGAACGATTGACGCAAACTTTTATCGATGATACGAGCTTGCGCAAGGATAAGTTATGGGCCTTGCAACAAAATATTTCCAATAATGAAAAAATACGTTTCCAATATACTAATCATGAGGCACAAGAGGATGCTCAGACAGAAACGGTTGAGATTTCGCCTGTGCATACCTTTTTTGACAATTATTACTTCTTTTTAGTTGGCTTGGAGAAGGAAACCCATAAGTACGTAACTTATCGAATCGACTGGATGACCGATATAAAAGTTATTCACGTTAAAATAGCCGATGACTACAGTAAACGACCTAATCACGGTAGGGATGCGCAGTTGAATCTTTACGGATACCCAGGTAAAAAGACGCGGATCTATTTTGAATATTACGGATATATCGGTTATATCAGAGATAAGTTTCCGTCTTGCAAAGTTATTAAGAAGCTTGATCGGCCAAATCGTTTTCCGTTCTCGGTTAATTTGATTGAGATTGAGGTCAACTATTCTGACGGAGTAAAATTATGGCTATTGGGAGAGACGACCATTTTACGAGTTGTGAAACCCAAAGCTATCGCTGATGATATCAAGAAAACTCTATATGATACTTATCGTTTATATGACGATGAAAAAAAGCAATGATAATTTCATTGTTTTTTATTTTGCCCAGAAAGCGACACTAAGAAAGTTACGACACATAAAGTAGTTAAGGCTAGTCATAAGAAAGCCAAAGCTAACGGCAAAAAGCACCAAGCAGCTAAGTCGAACAGTAGTACTGAATTTTCTAATCAAAATTTTGTATCTACATATGAAGATGACATTTCGGGTATTTTCTTCAAAGGCAATCAATTTATTTGGGTTTATAACGAAATTACTAATGGGGATACTTCGGAATTAGTTTCAACTCAAGGTACATATTCGTATGATGCCAAATCGCAAATAGTGACATTGAATGTGGCAAATCAATCGAAGACATATATGGGTAAATCCAGTCAGTTATCACGTTATTATTATGAAAGCGTCAGTGCCTCTCCGGCTAATTCTAATTTGCAGCTAAAGTACAGTGCGGGCAATGAAGCTTCAATGACACCGCAAAATGGTAGTTTTGGAAGCAAGACGTTGCAAAGCATGGAATCTAATCAAATCTTGAGTTATGACTATGCCGTAAGTAAGTATAGCGTTCAAAAAGTTGATTCTTCCATGCAAAAGGGACGAAACACGATTAATAGTGCAGAAGAGCTTAAGAGATTCTTGCTTGATCATGATTTGATCACACTTAAAGATAACGTTAAAGTTGAAGCCTATAACGGTGGTGGTCAATTTGACGAATTTCGAGTGTATAGTCAACTAGATTATGGCGATGTTATCGGTGGCAAGGATGGAGTAGAACCTGAAAAGACAGTGAGTGCTAAATATTCAGTAGCCTTAGATACAGGTATGATGAGTGAAGTGTTTTTCTTAGGTAATGATAATAATATTTATCATGAAATGTTTAGTACAAGACCAGAAGTAGAATTAGCTCCGAATATAGATTCTGCTTACCACATGTATTACGGACAATGAGTCAAAGAAGAAAATGAAATGCAATTCGATTCAAAAGGTAATAAAGGTTTAGATAATATTTGTAAAAAATTTATTACATGAAATCTGATTATAAAAAAATCGAATTTAAAAAGAAAGAAAAAAACGTTGATGAGTCTGTATTCATCAACGTTTTTTTCGTAGGGGGAAGGATCATTAATTTTTATAGTAAGTGAATGTTATTTTCTTCGCATTTTTCACGTAAGTCTTCTGGCCAAACAGCAGCTTGAACTTCACCAACGTGAGCTTTGCCGAGCAATAACATACATAGACGTGATTGTCCGATACCACCACCGATTGTGTATGGTAATTCTCCAGCCAGTAACATTTTGTGGAATGGAAGGGATTCACGATCTTCAGCGTGAGCGATCTTCAATTGTTCTTTCATTGATTCTTCAGAAACTCTGATACCCATACTTGAGATTTCTAGAGCATGTTGTAGAGGCTCATACCAGAATAAGATATCACCGTTTAATTTCCAATCATCATAGTCAGGGGCACGGCCGTCATGACGTTTACCACTCTTCATAGCTCCTCCGATTTGCATTAAGAAGACACAACCGAGTTCTTTACAGATAGCGTCTTCACGTTCCTTAGGAGTTTTGTCAGGCCATCTATCTTCTAGTTCTTGGGTTGTAACGAAGTGAATTTCATCTGGTAAATGGTGGACAGCTTCAGGGAATTTATACCAAACTTCGTGCTCCATATGTTTGATAACTTTGAAGATTTGCTTAACGGTACTTTCCAAAGTTGCCGTTGTCCGTTCATCTTTAGCAATGATTTTTTCCCAATCCCATTGATCGACGTAGATTGAATGAATGTTATCAAGATCTTCATCTTTTCGGATAGCGTTCATGTTAGTGTAAATACCTTCATGCATTTCAAAGTGATAACGTTTCAAAGCCAGACGTTTCCATTTAGCAAGTGAGTGAACGATTTCGATAGTTTCACCTGGAATACCTTTCATTGTGAAAGAAACAGGGGATTCGACACCATTAAGATTATCATTTAGACCAGTACCTTTTTCGACCATCATAGGTGCAGATAGACGGGATAAATTTAGTTCCTTGCCAAATTCATCTTGAAAAGTTTCACGAATGTATTGAATAGCTTTTTGAGTTTCTTTAACAGATAATTTTGGATCGTAGTCCTTTGGTATAATCAAGTCCATAATATTTTCCTCCAATGTGTCGGCTGACCGGTCAACCGTCTTTAAATAAATGCAAAATAAAAAAGTCTTTCATCTCAATTATTAAGTTAATAATAATTGGGACGAAAGACTTTTCGCGGTACCACCCAAGTTGCCTATCTAAAATAGACCACCTCAATAAGAGCACTAGCATGCTCCACCGATGGTAACGTACCGGTTAACGTCTGAACTTACTTTGATTGCTCATTTTAGCCAGAAACATAAGAAAGTGTTATTCGGATTTATCATTTACCATTGGGTTCTCACCACTCCCAATTCACTGTCGGTATGAAAAATCGTACTCCTCTTTCTTGTCGTTTTTTATCTTGTGACACTTATATTAGCATTATTTTTTTAAAAGTAAACTATAAAATTTGAAAAGTGTTAATTTAAACTCGATTTATTAAACCGCCTTTAATGTAATGAAACGTAAATTTCTTTTCAAAATTAATTTCTATAGCTTGGAAAAGTCAGTATTAATCTATAATGTGAGAGAGAGAAGTTTAAGGCGGGGAAGTTATGAAAAAGTTTGAACTCACATCAAGAAATAAAATCATCATTTTATTATTAGGGTACTTTGTTGTGGCCGAGATTATGTACTTTACTTTTAAAAACGGCAGTATCTGGTTCGGCGATGATGTTTATTACCAATTTCAACGGATTCAAGGAATCAGCAAGTCTCTACAAGAAGGCCTGTATCCATCAATTTCGACCATCAATTTTGGAAAAATCAGTTATGCAGTCAATATCTTCTATCCTTGGGCAACCTTATTGCCATTTGCGGTAGTTTCGTTATTTGTTCATGATCCGATTTCAACTTATTATATGGCACTGTTCTTTTATTTCTTGGTGTCATTATTGATCAGCCATTATTCGATGTATCAGTTTTCCCACTCGCATTTACAAGCAATCCTATTTACCCTGATCTATAACTTCAGCACTTACCGCCTGATTGACTTATTGAGTCGGGCAGCTCTAGCTGAATATATAGCATCCATATTCTTACCGTTATGCTTTTTAGGATTTTATGAAACATTTTTCCGAGATTCAAGTAAGTGGTATTTGTTCGCCATAGGGTTTAGTGCCATTATTTTAACTCATGTGTTGACGACGTTTATGACCTTGTTGATTTTTATCGCCTTTTTAGTCTTAAATCTCTGGAAGATTAAACCTATCAAAGAGCGGGCTGTGGCGGTCAGTAAATCTATCGTTATAACGGTGCTTATAACGTCGTTATACACTGGACCATTTCTTATAGAGGAATTCTTCCAGAAATATCCTAAGGCTGATCCACAAATTTTAAGAGGACTTAAATTATCAGATTTTTTACAAGCAACACTAGTCAGCAATGCCAATCGAGCCTTTGATAATGGACTTTATAATCCAGGATTATTAGTTTTGGTGGCATTGATTTTGGGATTGCTATGTATTTTGAAGTTTGATCGACTGAATAAAGAAATATATTTAATGGGTGTGGTGACTTTTGTCATCTCGACTAATATTATTCCATGGCATTTTTTTCAAGATACCTTCTTATCCGTGATTCAATTCCCGTATCGCTGGTTGATCTTCTCAACGTTCTTTCTTGCAGTGAGTGGTTCAAAAGTGGTAATGCTCTTTATCTTGAGAAAAAGTAATTATTTTTCATGGAGTTTGGTTAGCATTTTAGGAATAGTCATGCTAGTTACTTGGTTAGGCTCTTTTTTAACTGCAATAAAGGGTGAGATGCTTTCAGATCCTAAACAGGTAATTAGTCAATCAATGATTCAAAAGAATCAGATTCCTGAATCATTACCCAATCAGTATGTGTATCAACCAAAAGAAACCGTTAAATATTTGTATTCCGTATTGGACCATCAAATATTTATAAATCGCAAAGTTGTTAGAAAAACGCCTAAAGCTGATCGTGGTACTAATGTGATAAATCTTGACAAATTGAAAAAAAACGAAGTAATCAACTTGCCAATGATCCGCTATCGTTTTAGCAACGTTTCAGTTAATGGCAAAACAGTTCATTTTTGGAAGAGTGCCAGAGGTACAATTGAATTTAAAATTAAGCAACAAAGCAAAAATAATCGAATCGTTGTTTCGTACGGCAGTAGGAAACTAAATATCAGTTTATTAATATTAACGGTGTTTGGTTGGTTGTTTATCGTGTTGGATATTTTTATTCAGAAACGTATTCGTATGATCGAAGAAATAATTATTTGAAAAGCGTAACTGACTTGAGTTTGAGATGAATTGAAGTTGTTAAAAATTTATTTCTTAATGACAATTATAAATTTCAGCAGAATTGCGGAGTTTTTTTTATCCAAGCATTAATTTGTTTCAAGTGCCAATAACCAACAACGGTGGTTTTATAAAAATAAAACTTGTCTATCAAATAATTATTTAATAACTAATATTTTAAGTTAATAAAAGTGTCGTCGTTCGGAAATAATCCTATTGACGAATCAACACTGCATTTGTATTATTAGTACAACAACTTTTAATTAAGTCCAGCGAGATTTAGAAAGTAATCACTTATGAAGAATAGACTTCTAAAGCAAACTTTCTCTGCCAACTGGCAAAGAAAGTTTTTTTAATATCATCGGCTAAAAGATTCTGCGGGATTTTTTAACCATAATTCTGAATTTTTAAACGGATCCAGAGAGGTCCCAAAGGTTCAGTCTAGTTCAATCTAATCAGACGAAAACTCTAGGGATGCTCACCAGCATCTCTTTTTATTTACTCAAATTTCTCAATTCGGAGGACAAACATGAAAAGATATTTAGTTTTTGAAGATGGAACTTACTTTGAAGGTACGGCATTTGGAGCTGATACTGAAACAATTGGTGAACTAGTTTTTACCACCGGCATGAGTGGCTATCAAGAAGCCATCACTGACCAGTCTTACAATGGACAAATCATTAATTTCTGTGCTCCAATGATTGGTAATTATGGAATTGCAAAGAAGTTTAATGAATCGGTTACGCCGACTATTAAAGGAGTTTTGGCTCGGGAAGTTAGCGACGTGGTCGGTAATTATCAGAGTGAAATGACCTTGGATGAATACCTGAAACAAGAAAATATTCCAGGGATTGCCCGAATTGATACGCGAGCCATTACTTTGAAAATCAGAAAGATGGGTGCCATCAAAGCCGCCATTGTTGACGAACTTAATTCCGGCTTGGTAGATGGAATTGCCGATTGGACAGTAGACGGCCCACAGCTTGATAAAAGTATTGCGACTGAAAAAAGAGCGATTCCAGGTAGTGGTAAGCATGTAGTAGTCCTCGATTTTGGATACAAGGAAAGTATCATCTCTGAATTAACCAAGCGGTCTTTAAAAGTTACGATCGTTCCAGGGAATACTTCAGTTAAAGAAATTGAAAACTTAAAACCAGATGGAATCTTGTTAAGTAATGGACCTGGAGATCCGACTGATCACGAAGATATTTTGCCTGCAATCGTTGAACTCGAGAAACGTTATCCGGTGTTTGGAATTTGTATGGGTCATCAATTACTTTGCCTCGCTAATGGTGCCAAAACTTTTAAGATGAAGTTTGGTCATCGCGGTTTTAATCATCCGGTGAAAGATTTAGCAACTGGCCGAATTTACTTTACTTCTCAAAATCATGGTTATGCAGTTGACAAAGATTCAGTTGCACAAACGGATTTGAAGATCACTCAAGTTGAATTGAATGATCAAACTGTTGAAGGAGTTGAGCATACGAAATACGATGCCTTTTCTGTTCAGTTCCACCCAGATGCTAAGCCAGGTCCTCACGATGCAGACTTCTTGTTTAATAAATTCTGGAACATGATCAATAAATAGTTGGAGGAAAATACATTGCCAAAGAGAACAGATCTTAAAAAAATTATGATTATCGGTTCGGGTCCAATTATTATTGGTCAAGCTGCCGAATTTGATTATTCTGGTACCCAAGCTTGTTTAGCTTTAAAAGAAGAAGGCTATGAAACAGTCTTGATAAATTCCAATCCGGCTACGATCATGACGGATAAACATATCGCTGACAAAGTGTATATTGAACCAATCACCTTAGAGTTTGTGGAAAAAGTACTTGTTAAAGAACATCCTGATGCTATTATTCCTACTTTAGGTGGTCAAACGGGCTTGAATATGGCGGTCCAACTTCAGGAAGCCGGTATATTGGACCAACTAGATATTGAAATCATTGGGACAAAGTTAAATACCATCAATCAAGCCGAAGACCGAGAAGAATTTAAGGAATTGATGAATCAATTACATGAACCAGTTCCTGCTTCACAGTCGGCTCACAGTTACAAAGTAGCAAAGAAGTTTGTAGATGAGATTGGCTTTCCAGTAATAATCCGACCAGCTTTTACCATGGGTGGAACTGGTGGTGGAGTTGCTCATGATTATCAAGAATTGGAAGAAATCGTTGAACGTGGGTTAAAAGCTTCACCATCGACAGAAGTTTTAATTGAACAAAGTATTGCTGGTTACAAGGAAATTGAATTTGAAGTTATGCGAGACAGTGCGGATAATGCTTTAGCCGTCTGCAATATGGAAAATATTGATCCTGTAGGGATTCATACCGGTGATTCAATGGTTATTTCACCAATTCAAACTTTAACTGACGATGAGGTTCAAAAATTACGTGATGTTTCATTGAAAATTATTCGAGCTTTGAAAATCGAAGGCGGCTGTAACGTTCAATTAGCAATCGATACTAAGACCAGCGACTATTTCATTATTGAAGTTAATCCCCGGGTTAGCCGTTCGTCCGCATTAGCTTCCAAAGCTACAGGTTATCCGATTGCCAAAATTGCCGCAAAGATTGCTGTTGGCTTAACTCTTGATGAAATTATCAACCCCATCACTGGGAAAACTTTTGCTCAGTTTGAACCCGCATTGGATTATGTTGTTTGCAAAATCCCTCGTTGGCCATTTGATAAATTTTCAAAAGCTGATCGCACCATTGGAACACAGATGAAAGCTACTGGTGAAGTCATGGCCTTAGGTAGAAATATCGAGGAGGCTCTTCAAAAAGCCGTTCGTTCTTTGGAAATCGACCAGAGTGATCTGATTATGGATTCCCTTAGTGAAAAATCATTGGAAGAGTTGGAAGAATACGTCAAAACACCAACAGATGATCGATTATTCTATTTGGCAGAATTGTTGCGGCGCAATGTTTCCTATGAAACTATCAAACAATTAACGGCGATTAATCCATTCTTTTTAGCCAAAATCAAAAATATCGTTGCTTATGAGAAGGTTTTGACCAATGGAACTTTGGACAAAGATATCGTTTTGGAGGCTAAAAAATTAGGCTACTCTGATAAGACGATTGCTCGATTGAATAATCTCGATGAAGACATTATTCGCCATTTCCGTCTGCAAAGTAATATTTTGCCAACTTATAAAACCGTCGATACTTGTGCTGGTGAATTTGAAGCGACTGCACCTTACTTCTACAGTACTTACGAAACTGAAAACGAATCAGCTCAAATGTCTGAAAAGTCAGTCTTGATTCTTGGTTCAGGTCCTATCCGAATTGGACAAGGAATTGAGTTCGATTATTCAACGGTTCATTGTGTTCAAGCAGTTCAACAAATGGGTTACAAAGCCATTGTTATCAACAATAACCCTGAAACAGTGTCAACTGATTACTCAGTAGCAGATAAATTGTACTTTGAACCTTTGACTTTGGAAGATGTCTTGAATGTTTCTGATATTGAAAAGCCAATCGGAGCTATCGTGCAATTTGGTGGTCAAACCTCTGTCAATTTGGCTCAACCACTTGAAGACAGTGGAATTAAGATTTTGGGTACACAAGTTGCAGATATCAACCGTGCAGAAGACCGTGACTTATTTGATCAAATTATTAAAAAATTAGCTATTCCTCAACCTGCTGGTGGAACTGCCACATCTCAAGCTGAAGCTATTTCAGTGGCTCACAAGATCGGTTATCCAGTCTTGATTCGTCCTAGCTACGTTTTGGGTGGACGTGCTATGGAAATTGTTCGTTCCGATGAAGAATTGAATAAGTATATGACAGAGGCAGTTCATGTTTCTAATGATCATCCGGTCTTAATTGATACTTATTTGACAGGACGTGAGTGTGAAATTGATGCCTTAAGCGATGGCGAGAATGTTTTACTACCAGGAATTATTGAACATATTGAAAGATCAGGAGTCCATTCTGGAGATTCGATGGCTGTTTATCCACCACAGAATATTTCTGATGAAGTTCAAGGCCAAATTGTTAAGTACGCTAAACTATTGGCAAAAGAACTAAAATGTATTGGGATTATGAACGTTCAATTTGTTATTCACGACAATCAAGCATATGTAATCGAGGTCAACCCCCGTGCCAGCCGAACAGTGCCATTCTTGAGTAAAGTTACCGGTATTCAAATGGCAAGGATCGCTACCAAACTGATCTTAGGAGCAGATTTCAATAGTCTAGGATTAGAGCCAGGTTTGGAACCAGAATCACGTTTGATACATGTCAAAGCACCAACATTCTCTTTCAATAAACTGAATAATGTCGACAGTGCTTTGGGACCAGAGATGAAGTCCAATGGTGAAGTCATGGGAACTGGTTTGAATTATACGGAAGCTCTGTACAAAGCTTTTGAAGCTACTAATCAGCATATTAAAGAAGCTGGGAATGTCTTGATCACAGTCAATGATAATGATAAACAAGAAGCCAGTGTTTTAGCCCGCCGCTTCCATGAAGTTGGTTTCCAGATCTTGGCCACGAAAGGAACAGCCGCATATTTGAATAAACAAGGAATTGCCGCCAAAGTAGTTCCAACAGTTGGCAAGTCAGAAAAAGATATTATTTATTACTTGAGTAATAATAAGATTCAGTTATTGATCAATACCTTGGGTGAGAGTCGTGGTAATCAATCAGATGGATACATTATTCGTCAAAATGCGATTTTGAATTCAGTACCACTTTATACTTCCCTTGATACGGCTAACGCCATTGTTAAAGTTTTGGAAAAACGTTTCATCAGCGTTAATTCTTTATAGTGATACAAAAATAGCATCCCTTTATGGGGTGCTTTTTTTGTGCTGTTGTAATTGTTCAATTGTAAACATAGATAATTAAGCAAAACCACTTTGATTGCTTTTTCTATAGTTATTAGAAATATATAACGAATGACAGAAATAAAATAGTACTTGTGGCGGAGTGTTGCCGCACCTCAGCTATTTTATTAAAGGTTATAAGGTGTTTTTTGTTTTGATGGAAAGCTCACAACTTTAGCATAGAATGTGTGCAAAAAAATTAACTTGTAACTGTGTAAAGTGTGTACGTGAGTCAAATGAAGCCATTAGATCAGCGTTTTGCGAAATTGGCACGCTAATTGCTTATATAAGAGTGTAAGGATAAACAGGAAGTGATGTTATGAAAGTTGTATTAATCAGTCATAGTAATATGGCGGTAGGAATGAAGCAAACATTAAACATGATTATTGGGGATGATAAAAATGTTCTTGCATTTGCAGCATATGTAAATGGAAGTACTGATGAAATTGAAAAAGTAAAAAAAATGGTGGAAACGGAAAAAGAGCAGTTTATTATTTTGACTGATTTGTTAGGTGGAAGTGTTAACAACGAAATGATGCAACTATTAGAAAATAACAATAATGTCAAATTAGTTACTGGAATGAATTTACCTTTGGCAATGCAATTACAATTAAAATTAAGTACAACTGATAAATTATCAGATAAAGAACTGGCGGAAATTATTGATGAAAGTAAAAATGCATTAGCAAATGTAAAAAAATTATTAGTAGAAAAGAGGATGAGTGAAGATGATCAAGTTTTGTAGAATAGATCACCGTTTATTACACGGACAAGTTATTTTTTCCTGGACTAAGTCAGAAGGTATCGAAAGAATAATCGTTATTGATGATACTGCTGCTAATGACGAATTCAAAAAGATGTTTTTGAGTTTATCGAAACCGACCGGTGTGAAATTGAATATTTTCTCTGTAGATACTGCGATTAAAAACATTCCGAAAATAAAAAAATTACCGGAAAGAGTCATGTTAATTTTTGGGAATACAGATTCAACACTGGCATTTATTAAAGAATATAAGGATGTAAAAGAAATAAATTATGGAGGGATTCCAGAAAAAGAAGGTTCAAAAAAATTCAGCAATACTATTTCTCTAACCGATAAAGATATTGAGAACTCAAAGAAACTTAGTGATATGGGAATAGTTTTATACATGCAACAAATTCCAACAACTAAAAGAGAACCATTGAACGACAAAATATAAAGTAGGGAGTGAAAGCAATGTTATATAAAGCGCTGATATTAGGAATTATTGGTATTATCGTTGTTTGGGATTCACGACTATTTGGAAGACTAAATGTTGAACAGCCATTGATAGCCAGTACGTTAGTCGGTATCGCACTGGGTGATGTAACAAAGGGGTTAATGGTTGGTGCGACACTAGAATTAATCTCTCTTGGATTAGTTAATGTTGGTGCTGCCGCACCACCAGATATGGCTATGGGATCTATTATAGCTTCAGCATTTTCAATCTTATCTGGTGCTTCAGCTCAAACGGCCTTAACGATTGCCATCCCTATTGCCGTCTTAGGACAGATGTTAGGAATCGTTATAAGAATGGGAATGTCATCTTTTAATGTTATGGCAAATAAATATATTGATAAGGGTAAATTCAAATCAGTGACAAATTTACACATTATTTGGGGACTTGGACTTTATGCAATAAGTTACTTTATTCCAATTTTTATAGCAATTTATTTTGGAACTGGACTAGTTAAAAGTATCGTGGCAGTCATCCCAGATTGGTTAACGAACGGATTGACTGTTGCCAGTGCTGTACTTCCTGCATATGGTTTTGCATTGTTACTCTCAACGATGCTCTCTAAAAAAATGGCACCTTACTTTTTTATAGGATTTTTAATTACGGCGTATGCAAGTACTAGTGTTACAGGTGTAGCTCTATTCGCAATACTTATAGCAATTATATTGGATCAAATCATTTATAAAAACAAACCATCTTCAAATGACGACTCATTAGATTCCCTATAGAAAGAAGGTAAATTTATGTCAGATGATAAAGTTATAAAAGACGTAGCTGTTAAGAAAGAAAATAATAAAAAATATTGGCAATTCTTCTGGCGCTCATGGGCTATTCAAGCTTCATGGAACTACGAGCGTCAAATGAATTTAGGCTTTTTGTATGGAATAGCACCAACTTTGAATCGGATATACAAAGATCCTAAAGACATTGATAAAAAGAAAGCAGCGTATAAGAGACACTTAGCTTTTTATAACTGTACGCCACAAACCTCTGCTTTTGTTTTAGGACTTTCTGCACCAATGGAAGAGCAATTGGCAAAGAACCCTGATGATTTTGATCCTGAGTCAATTGCTGCTGTTAAATCAAGTTTGATGGGTCCATTGTCAGGTATTGGTGACTCATTTTTTCAAGGAACAATTAAAGTTTTAGCATTTGGACTAGGTATAAATTTTGCTCAAAAAGGTAATATTTTAGGACCAATTCTGGCTTTGCTTATTTGTTTAGTACCAGCATGGTTAGTGACTTGGTATGGAGCAAAGTGGGGTTACACGGCCGGTAATCAATTTTTAGCCAAATTAAATTCTGAAGGTGCTATGGACAGAGTCATGTTTATAGCTGGTGTAGTTGGATTAATGGTAATTGGCTCTATGGTAGCAAGTATGATCCCATTAACAACTCCATTGCATATGGGTACAACTTTTAAATTGCAGTCAACATTGAATACGATAATGCCTAAAATGATTCCGATCGGTTTGACAATGCTCATGTATTGGTTGATTCAAAAGAAAGTTAAAACAGGATGGATTTTAGCCATTTGTATTATCGGTGGTGTTGTAGCAAGCGTTCTAGGAATTCTTAAAGCATAAAAAGCAAATTGAGAGAGGAAGAATAATTTATGTTTGATTCAAGCTAGAGGAATGAAATTAACAGGTCAATTGCAAAATCAAACAGTACAAAAACTAGGAGGAATTTTATTATGTTATCACCAAAAGAAATCGTAGCTAAAATTTTTAAGGAAGAATCAAATATTGAAAATGTAATGTTTGTCGGTTGTGGCGCTTCAATGGCAGACTTGTACCCAGCAAAGTATTTCTTGGAAAAGAACGCCAAGAAACTTAGAGTCAGTCTTTCAACAGCAAACGAATTTAATTATGATACTCCAGCATCATTAGGTAAAACTTCCATTGTCATTGTTGCTTCTCTTGGTGGTACAACACCAGAATCAGTGGAAGCAACTAAAGTTGCAAGTAAAGCAGGTGCACATGTAATCTCAGTTACAAATTCAGAAGGATCTCCATTAACTGAAGCCGCAGAATTCGTAATTGTCCATGGATTCCATGAGAGTTATGCAGCTAAGACAGCTAAGATGAAGAATGTTTTAATCTTGGCAGTTGAAATTCTCCAAGCTAGTGAAAAATATGAACATTATGATGAAATGATGGATGCATTGGGTAAGATTGATAATTTAATCAATGAATCTGTTAAATCAGTAACACCATCAGCTAAGATTTTTGCGGAAAAATATAAGAATGACAAATTAATTTATGTATTGTCCAGTGGTGCAACATACGACGTTGCTTATTCCACAGCTAGTTTCTTGTTTATGGAAATGCAATGGATTGCAGCTCCAACATTAAATTCAGGTGAATATTTCCATGGCCCATTTGAAATGACAGAGAAAGATGTCCCATATTTATTGTTTATGAATGACGGACCTACACGTCATTTGGATGCACGTGCCTTAACTTTCCTACAAAGATTTGATGCCAAGGTAACTACTATTGACGCAAAGGATTATGGTTTAGCTTCAATTGCATCAGATAATGTGATAGATTATTTGAACCCAATGCTAATAACAGGGGTAATGCGTGTCTATGCTGAGGAATTAGCAATTGCCAGAAACCATCCATTAACAAAACGTCGTTATATGTGGAAACTGGAATACTAATTATTCTTAGAAGTTCAAAGCGGATTGACAATACTGTCAACCCGTTTTTGTGCATATATTATTTAATTAGGAGGTCCATATGCCAGAGAATAAAATTGAAAAATATTTAGATAAAATTTCAAAGAATGCTTTAGACGATCGTAACTTTAAAATATTGGAGACGTATAGTATTTCACAAAAAATCAAATTGTCTCGAAGCACGGTTAGTCGATACTTAAATGCTGGCTATGATCGAGGCGTTTTTGCTAAGATTCAAACGCATCCGGTTAAATATATATCAGTTAAGGTATTAAAAGATTACTTTAAAAATGTCGAGTTAAATTATGATAACATTGATTCCTTGTTAGATTCCGCTAGGAAGCATTCAGTAGATAATGGGGATATTTTTAGAGGCGTGATTGGGTCAGATGGAAGTTTAATCAATCAGATTGAAGAGATAAAAACTGCAACTCTATACCCTGGAAAAGGATTACCTATAATGTTGATGGGACCTAGTGGATCTGGGAAAACTTTTTTAGCTCGTAAAATATATGATTATTGTTTACAAAAGAATTTAGTCGGTAAATCAGCTAAGTTTCAATCTCTAAATTGTGCTCAATATTTTAATAATCCTGAACTATTATCTAGTATATTATTTGGATACACAAAAGGTGCCTTTACTGGAGCTTACCAAGATACTCCAGGATTGATAGAAAATGCTGATGGAGGGATTCTTTTTTTAGATGAAGTTCACAGATTAACTCAAAGTGGACAGGAAAAGCTATTTTCGTTTATGGATACAGGTATGTATTCTCCAATTGGAAATGATAGTATTAAGCACAAAGCAAACGTTAGATTAATATTTGCTACAACCGAGAAATTGGATTCGACTTTTTTGCCCACGTTTGTTAGACGTATACCAGTTATAATTAATATTCCTAGTTTCAGTGCAAGACCACAAAATGAAAAAGTGCAACTTATTGATTATTTTTTTATGAATGAAAGTAGGGTATTAAAGAAAAAACTAAGTGTTTCTAATCAATTAATCAATGTATTAGCCTCTGCCGATATGGAAGGCAACATTGGGAAATTAAAAAATATCATCAAATACTCGAGTGGAAATGCTTATGCGAAGTCAGGTAATTTATCAAATATAAAAATTAATTTGTCTAATATTCCCGCCAATTATTATCAGAATTTACTGAACTATAAAGGCTTTGAAAGCGAGTCTGCTGATAACGTAAATTATGATTATCAAAATGGAAAATTGCCGCACCATTCAAATCAAATAATTAGTATTATGAAAAGTCTTTATGGAGATACGATCGATCATTTTTGGAACTATTTAAATAACAGGATGAATAAACAACAGTTCTTAAATCATATAAATAAAAACGTAGATATGCTGTTTGATAGCATACTATTTAATACTAAATATAAAAGTCACAATGACTCGGAATATGAATTTCTCATATATCAAATAAAGTCAGTATTTGATTTTATGGAATCAAGTTATGGTTACCCTAAAGATGGAAATCAAATTTTAGCTATAGCCACATTACTAAGATCCAAGAATTTGCAATCAGTTTTAAATGAGAATGAAATATGGAATCATAATAAGGGTCAAATTATGAATGAATTACAGCGTAATTTTAATCAATCATATCAAATCGCCTCTAAAATACTATTGTTACTTTCTAATAAAATGGAAAGGGATATCTTAGAGGAAGATATTTTGATGGTTACTTTATATGTCTCAAAAAATAAAAGCAATAGTTCAAATCGCTTTTTACATGCAGTAGTAGTTGCACATGGATATTCAACTGCCAGTAGCTTGGCAAATGTCGCCAATAGAATTTTAAAGAACAATATTTTCCAATCAATTGATATGCCAATTGATACAACGAGTAAGGATATTGAAACTAAATTGGTTGATTATGTTAATACGGTTAATATTGATAAAGGATTAATTCTATTAATAGATATGGGATCCCTTAAACAAATTGGAAATAGTATTAATGAAAAATTAAATGTTCCAATTTTAATGATTGATCACGTATCAACTCCACTTGTCTTAAATGTTGGAACTTTGATCCTTCAGAATAAGGGATTGAGTGATATTAGAAGCAGCGTTGATGAGAATAATATAGTCAGCAGTGAGCTACTTTTACCTCACAAAAAGCAAAAAAAGGCCATAATTACTTGTTGTCACTCTGGTTTAGGCAGCGCTGTTCAAATTCAAGAAATAATAAAAAATACTTTAAAAAAATTCAATGTTGATATCGAAGTATTGCCCTATGATTTTAATAAATTGTCAAAGAATAAACAGAATGAATTACCATTTGAACTGTATGATGTTATTGCAATTGTGGGGACGGCTAACCCTAATATTGGAGGGATACCATATTTATCATTAGATGGTCTTTTGTCAGGGGAACATATTGATCAATTGATACGGATATTAAGTAATACTAAGTCTATTGATTATTCTGAATTGAAAAATGAATTACTAATGAATTTTACAATGAAACGGATGATCTCCAGTATAACGATACTCGATCCTAATAGTTTAATAAAAATTGCAGACAAGACAGTTTCTAAAATGGAAAAATTATTGAATAAAGAATTTGAAACTAATAAAAGAGTATTGTTAATAATTCACGAATCAGGAATGGTTGAACGTTTAGTTAGAAATGAGAAGGTTGATGTACAAATAGATTTGAACAATTTTATTGCTTCTCATCAAAAGATGTTTGATTTAATTCACCAAGCAATGATACCAATAGAGGAACATTATAATGTGAAAGTAAACGATGAAGAAATTAGATTAGTTATGGAAATAATTTTGGGAGATGATTGACTCAAATATATGACTACTTGAGCCCAATAAAGTGTAATAACCAAAAGGCCATAATTAAGATTCAATATTCGTTTTGGCGATAAGTAACATGCGATTTTCTTGTCAGAGTTTTGGAAAAACGTTTCATCAGCGTTAATTCTTTATAGTGATACAAAAATAGCATCCCTTTTTGTGAGAGGGGTGCTATTTATGTTGCTTACTTATTGATTAATTCAATTTTACTCTTACCATCGCCAAGTTTTTTGACGAGTAATTGTTGGCCGATACTCTGTTTCATTGATTCGATGTGACTGATTACACCAACAATCCGATTTTGACCGATGTCCTCTAAGGCTGCCATGGCTTCAGAAAGGGTTTCGTCGTCTAAGGAACCGAAGCCTTCGTCGACAAAGAGGGCATCTATTTGGACGCCGTTGGCTGAAGATTGGACGACTTCACTTAGCGATAAAGCGATTGATAAGGCAGCAATGAAAGTTTCACCACCTGATAAAGTGTCCGACGAGCGAATAGCATTAGTCTCTCGATCATAGACATTAATATCCAGACCATGATCACGTTGCTTGTTTCGTGCTTCTTCAGAAATTACGAAAGAGTAACGGTTATGTGAAAGACGATTTAAAAAGGTTTGATTGGCATAGGAAAGGATAGTTCTTAGATAGTTTTGGACAACATAAGTTTCAAGCTTTAATTTGCTATCATTACCATCTTTACCACTCACAATATTGTAAAGGCTAGTGATTCCGGCCAATTCTTTGGCAAAATTTCCTTGTTCTTGCATGATTTTTTGGACTTTTTGATAGCCTGCTTGAGCGTTATTGAAATTAGTTTCGGCTTTGGTCAATTGAGCGATCGCAGTATTTTTTTGAATTTGTAAATCAGTAGCTTTCTGCTTTAATTCCTCGATATTCGGTTTAGTTAAGCCGGTGAGTGTCTGTTTAAGCTGTTGAATATTTTTGGTTAATAGTTCTTTTTCTTTATTGTAACTGGCAATACTACTTTGCAAATGGCTTAAGTTGTCATCAGCCAATTCTGCAATCCACTCTTGTAAGATAGCTAGCTCATGGGTCTTAGCCGAAGTGGCGTTTAATGAAGCTTCTAGTTCTTTAGTTAATGTATCGATGGTAGTTTGCTCTTTATTCAAGCGTACTTCGATATCCTTCAACTGAGTTTGCTTGTTGCTGGCAACTCTTTCGGCGGTATTGAGTGAACTTTGAGTATCTTTAAGTTGAACTTGGAAGTCGTTATAGGCTTTTTTTAGAACTTGTTGTTGTTTAGCCAGTGCATCACTTGTCACTTCAGGATCGTCCAATTGTTGAAGCTTTTCGTCTAAGTCTTTTTGACGTGTGTCTTTTTGAGCGGTTAATCGTTCTAACTCGGTATTAGCAGTGACCGATTTAGTTTGAAGGTCTTGTAGCTCTTGTTGTAAGTTTTTGATTTCTTGAGCTAATTTTTGAGCAGTCTTGATTTTTTGATCGATGGTTTCCAACTTAGTTTGGAATTGTTGCTTGATTTTATCTAGGTCGAATTCAACTGGTAGGTCAATCTCAATAGTTTCGAGAAGTTCGTTATATTTTGAGGATAAATTTCGTAAGGCGGTAACTGATTCTGCTTGTTTTTGACTAAATTCTTCTGATAATTCGTCTAAAGTCTGATTGGCTTCTTTAACAGCATTATCAGCGGCAGCGTAAGTTTTCTGTGAATTATCAACTTCATCCATAGATTGGCGTAATTCAGTTTCGTTGGCTGTTATTTTTTGATTGGCGTAGGGATGTTCAGTTGAACCACAAACGGCACAAGCCTCACCATCTTCAAGTTCTTGACGAAGTTGGGCAATCATTAAAGTCTGTCGAGTTTTAATTTTCTCTTGATAGTTAGCCTTAGCTTTATCAAGTGTGGCTTGTTTTTTCTCCGCTTCAGCAGTGAGTTTCTTTAACTTCTCTTGCAATTTCTGTGTTTCGGAAATTGCGGAATCGCGTTTGTTTTCTAATGGAGTTAAAATTTCAATTAATTTTTCACGTTCATGCGTTAGTTGATCTTTTTTGTCAGTTAATTGAGTGGTATCGATGGCCTCTGTTTGTTTAGTAGTAATTTTTTGCTTAGTGGCCTCTACAGCAGTCACCTGTTCAGCATGTTTTTGCTGAGCTTGTTTTATTTGAGGGGCAAGTCGAGTTATTTCCGATTTGATTTTTTCTACGTCACGAACTTGAGCAATAGTCACATCTAATTTTTGGGCTTGTTGGTTTTTCTTGTCGTATTCTTTAGTTTGAGAATTTAGCTGTTCGAAGTTCTCTTTAACCTGTTGCAATTCCGACTGAGCGTCCTTTAACGCTTTGGTGGTTGTCTGCTTGCTTTGAGTAGTTTCTTGAGTTTCTTGTTTAGTTCGATCAAGATCACGGACAATATCTTGCAAGCCTTGGGCCCAAGTTAATTCAATGACATGATCTTTTTTATCTTTGATGGCAGTAGCTTGTTGAGTAATATTAGTTTGGTATTCTTGTTCTGATTCAGCTAACTTGTCGAAATTGGTATTAGTGATTTTGGCATCATGATATTTTTTGTCAGCATTTTGCCAGTCATTATCAACTTTTTTCTCGAAAGCTTGAGTCGTTGCTAAATGTTCTTTCCGAGCAGCGGTATACCTTTTTAAGGCTGATTCCAATTGGTCGTTAGGTAGGGAACTTAATTCATCTTGTTCAGTTTCCGACCAGACAGGGGATTCAATTTGTGATTTCAATTCATTGTTGAACTCAGCTGATTTTTGATTGGCTTCGAGGTAGTGATCCTTTAGTTTAGCAACGAAGTCGGTAAAAAGTTGTGTGCCAAAGATTTTTTTGAGGATTTTTTCCTTTTCATCAGTATTTGATTTCAAAAATTCAGAGAAGTCATTTTGTGGTAATAAGATGATCTTTTTGAACTGATCAGCACTCAAGTTCAAGATTTCAGTAATGGCATGGCCAACGTCAACTGGTTTAGAGGCGATACTTTCTATTTCAACTTGATTAACATCCTCGACAACCGATAAGTTGGCAGTGGGATTTTTCTTGGTGGTTCCGGAACCAACTTTTTTAGCGAGATATTGCTCTGGTGTCCGTTCCACTTTGTAAATTTTTCCATTTTGTTCAAAGTAGAAAATGACCTTGGTGACATCTTTATCCCCAGCAAATTGACTCCGCATCTCTTTAGCATCCCGATCACTGGTGGTGGTATTGAAGAGTGCGTAAGTCATGGCATCAAAAATAGTCGATTTACCAGCTCCGGTATCGCCGCCGATTAGGAAGATGGGTGATTCGTCTAGTTTACGAAAATCGATGGTCGAGTGAGCATGGGGTCCAAAATTATCGATCTCTAAATAAATAGGTTTCATTATTTTTCTCTCTCCACTTCATTAAAGATATTTTCCACTAATTGTTTTTGCGGGTTAGACAGGTCATTACCGGTAATGCTCTTATAGAAATTATCAACGGTTTCTTCTGGACTAGCTTCATTTAAGTTTGTAGAAATTGTTTGCAGATCGTCTTGTTGTTGGTCTATTTGATAGTCTAATTCAACAATCGTTCCATAGCGTTTTTGCAATTCTGCTCGGACATTGGTCTGTACGTGTTCGCTGCGGTCAAAGTTCTTAATCGTAATCGCAAACCAGGCCTTATTGATCGGTTGAGTAGCTAAAAAGTCCTTGTCGCAGAGTGTCTGCCAATCTTCTTTTATGGCAATTAAATCAGTTTTAGGTGAGAGCGATTTGAATTGATGAGTGATTTTTGAATCAGTGATTTCAACAATATCAACGCCCTTATTTTGCTGCTTAGCTTCTTTAACATTGAATTTAACAGGACTACCGGAGTATCTGATGGTTTCACTTGGAGAAGCAAAGTGAGTATGAATATGTCCCAACATCACATAATCGAAGTTTTTAAATTGATCGGTGGTTAAAGTTGCTAGGCCACCGACTTTGGAAGTTGTTTCACTAGTTAAGTCCAATTCATCATCAGAGTTGGGTGTGACAGCAAAGTGAGTTACTAAGAGGTGCTTTTTTCCTGGAGTAAATAATTTAACCATATCACTGATAATCAATTGCATAGCTGCACCAATGGTGGTGATTGCTTTAACTTTATCATCAGGCAAGTTTTGTTGATGGTAATAGGCTCTAGCATCAATGGGATCAAAGAAAGGCAACAGAAAAATTTGGCTGTCAGCAGTCTCGATGGGATGAAAAGCTTCTTCAATTAAGGTATTCAAATGAAAGTTAGTATATTCCATCCACTCACGCCCGTAGTTTAGACGTTTGGCACTGTCATGATTTCCGGAGATAGCATAGATTGGTAGATGATGTACTAAATTGATCTCACGTAACATTTTGTCCAAAGCAGTTACGGCCTCGGGATTAGGAACGGCACGATCATAAATATCACCAGCGATAACTACGCCATCGACTTTTTCATCTAAAGCAATTTGCAAAATTTGTTTAAAAGCATGTTCTTGTTCGTCCAAAAGTGAATATCCATTTAAAGTGCGACCGATATGCCAGTCGGCTGTATGTAATAGTTTCATTAACAATTCCCCCATTTGCTCTAATTGTAGCAGAAGTAGCTTTCTTAAAATGAAGTATATCATTATTTTAGAACGTATGTTCGTAAAAGCAACAAAAAAAAGACTGGGACAAAAGTCCAAGTCTTTTTTTTAATTAGTCGTTCAAGTTGTAACGCAATTTCATATGTTCAGAGCCCATGATAACCATGTCTCCCAACAGTTTAGTTTGTAATTCGAAAGCTGTTGTAGCCAATTTTTGATTAGCATCTTCCAAATACTTCTTAACTTTCTTTTGGTCTTTAATATCGGCATCAGTATCATTTTGAATCTTGCGATAGGCACTCATTGCTTCGAGTTCATAATCATTTCTCATATCAACGTATAAGTCATAATCAGTATCACCAAGTAAAGCAGTGGTACAACTTAGCCAGTACATGTTGTTAAGATCAAATTTACCTGTGGCATTCTTATATTCAGCCGGTGTGTCTTTGACATTACTGTAGAATGGAACGACTGTGTTGAAAGTGTTAGCACCGTAGGCCAACCAGTGGATACCAGCAATTTCAGCAGGAACATTATTTCTGATTTGAAGAATGTGAACATTGTGGTTCCGGTTGATACCGATAGGACGGAAGAGTTTCTTTTCTGCCTCAGTACCATCACCATAGACGTCGTACTTCGTATTTTCAAAGTGTGAACCTAAAACGAACTTAACATCTTCAATGGAAATCTTGCGATTGGCATGACAGATAAATGGCAAGTCTTGATCCATTGGATCTTCTGGAGTGTCATCAGGGCTGAAGAACTTTTGACCGTACCAAGCACGTGGATTGTTGTAAACAGTATCTTTAATAGATGAACTACCAAAAATATGTCTCAAGTTATATTGGTTGAAGTCAGGGTTCAAATTGTTGTCGTCGATCATAGCTTTTAAATCGTCTGAACAGAGTGTATCGTCAGAATCAAAGTCGAACTGATCGATGTTCATGCGGTTAGGAGCTACAACATAGGCGTCATCAGGGATACGAACGGCTGCCCAATGGTGTCCGCCAATAGTTTCAAGCCACCAAACTTCTTCGTTGTCAGCAAATGAAATACCATTTGGTTCGTAGGTACCATATTTTTTCAAAAGTGAGCCTAATCTTTTAACACCTTCGCGGGCACTGCTGATATATGGAAGGACGACAGTAACAAGATCTTCTTCACCTAGTCCGCCTTCGACGAATGGATCTAATCCTAAGACACGTGAATTAGTAGTGATGGTTTCTGTGGCTGACATAGCAACATTTTTGCTATTGATACCAGCTGCAGGCCAGATACCGTTAGTTAAAATAGAATTAGGGATTGAAGTATAACGAAGTGGTTCATCTGGTAAGTCAACTTTTACTTTACTGATGACTGAAGTATAACTCTTAGGCTGATCTTCAGGATTTACCACGACGAAACGTTGAGGGTCTAGAGCTTCGTGACCATCGTCGTTACGAGAAATAATAGTTGAGCCATCAATTGAGGCCTTTTTACCAACTAGAATTGAAGTACATGAACCTTTAATACGCTTTTCCATGATATAGAGCTCCTTTATTAGTTTTGATACTTTGATTATAACTTTTCTAATCAGGTTAGCCAAATGGAGCTAGCAGAATAAAAGCTATTTCGGTAAATTGATTTGAGCGTTTTGGATGGCAGTCAAGTATTTTTCTAAAAGAACATTTTTGGCTTTAAACTGGGCACCGGGCTTAGTATATGTGGCAACTTGGATAGTCAAAGTACCATCATTTTGATTAGAAAATCCTAAGATTGCTGGCGCTTTAGTAATTTGCAGTTCAGTTAAATCTAAATTGCGGTTGATATCTTCGATAATCTTCGTAATTTCATCAAAGGGGGCAGTACTGCTGATGGGAATTTCAACTAGTGCTTGCATGTTATTGCGTGATTTGTTGCTGACAACGGTGATACTCCGATTAGGGATGTAGTTTAAAGTGCCATCAACGCTTTGAATTTGTGTAGTTCGGATACCTACGTAGGTTACCCGGCCTTCGATATTATTGATCTTGATTGTATCGCCGACACTGATTTGTTGTTCCAACAAGATAAAGAAACCGTTGACCATATCTGAAACGAATCCTTGAGCGCCAAGTCCAATAGCCAAAGAAAAAATTCCGGCACCAGCAATTAGAGTACCAACGGGGATGCCAATAGCTGATAAGATAGCGTAGATCCAGAAGAACAGTAGGACATATTTAAAGATGTTGAGCACAATGGTGTATATGGTATCTAGTTTCTTAGGGGAGATGGAGGCTTTGGTATTTCTCAAGCCAGTTTTGAAGATATGCCGAATGATTTTTTTACCGATCCAGTTGATCAGTAACAGGACGATTGTCAGTAAAACCAATTGGAAGACGGTTCCGGCAATATTTTGGAGAAATTTTTCCCAGTCGACTCTTTGGAAAAGGTTTTTGAGGAGTGAATTGATATTGAGAGATAATTGCAAGATTATGATTCCTTTCAAAAAAGATACTGAAATAATCCTATCATATAAAAAAGGCCCCTCACAATAATTAGTGGGCCTTAGTATCGGTACGTAAGATTTTATTAATTGCTTTATTACGAGCTAATTCATCGATCAATTTATCCAAATAGCGGATTTTTTGAGTTAGCGGGTCGGTTATCTCTTCCACTTTTACTCCACAAATAGTTCCTGTGATTAAAGCAGCATTTTCATTGAAGTGAGGAGCTTCATTGAAAAAGACAGCTAAAGTAATATTTTTAGCAATTTGTTCAGCTAGTGAATTTTTGTCGTATCCAGTTAGCCAAAAGATGATTTGATCGACTTCATCTTGGGAGTGTCCTTTACGCTGTGCTTTTTGAATATAGAGTGGATAAATATCGTTGAATTCCATCTGACTGATACTTTTTCTGCCCATTTTTACCCTCCGAAATTCTTTTACCCATAGTTTACCAAAATGAGTGATAATTAAGATGTATAAACGTTTGGCTTATGAGTCAAATATGGTAAAGTAGTTTAATCGTTAATTAATAGAAGGGAATTTAAAAATGGCATACCCACAATTAGATTTAGATAATGCTACTGGTAGTGTAGCAACAATCAAAACAAATCACGGAGATATCAAGATTCAACTCTTTGATGAGCTAGTTCCAAAGACTGTTAAAAATTTTGTCGAATTAGCAAAAAAAGGCTATTACAATGGAATTATTTTTCACCGTGTAATTCCTGATTTTATGATTCAAGGTGGCGATCCTACTGGTACAGGTATGGGTGGCGAAAGTATTTATGGCGATAGTTTTGAAGATGAATTTACTGACCAGTTATTCAATTTAGATGGTGCTCTTTCAATGGCCAATGCTGGTCCTAATACTAATGGCAGTCAATTCTTCATCGTTTCAAATCAAAACATGCCAAAACGCATGCTCAAGGAAATGGCTGCAGCTAATTATCCAGAAGAAATCGTCGCTGCTTATAAGAATGGCGGAACTCCTTGGCTTGATCATCGTCACACTGTCTTTGGTCAAGTGATCGAAGGGATGGATGTCGTCCGTGAGATCGCTCGAGCAAAACGTGATGGCAACGATAAGCCTAAAGAAGACATTATTATGGAATCAGTTGAAATTAATAAGTAAAATAAAACGTGAGCTACTTTTTGAAGTTAGTTCACGTTTTTTTACCTCAAATTTAGGGAAAAGAGATATCTTATGAAAAGTGTGAAAGAATTCTTTATTCTGACGCGAGTTTATTCGGTTGTTACTTCTGTAATGCCGGCTTTATTGGGGATGATGTTTGCTGCTTTGTATTACCATCAGTTTCAAATCGGCCCCAGTATCTTGCTATTTGTTGCTGTAGTGGCTTTTCACTTGGCGGTCAATGTTCACAATACGATCGTTGATTATTACAAATATCAGAGTCAACCGCAGATTTTTAAAAACAGCGTTAATAATATTTTAAACGTGCGCCAAATTACACCTAGACATGCTAAAACTGTGGCGATAGTATTAACTCTTATTTCAGCAATTATTGGATTTTATTTAGTTTTTAGAACGGGAGTTTTCGTCTTAATTATTGGGATTTTGAGTTTTTTGATTGGCTATTTTTACTCAGGCGGGTTGAAGTCAATTTCATATAGTCCCTTTGGTGAAGTCGTTTCTGGGCTAACGATGGGCTATAATATTTCTTTGCTTGCGGTTTACGTCAATTTGGCTGGCAGTGAGGCCTTCGAATGGAACTTTATTATCAAAACAGCCCTAGTGTCACTAGTAGCTGTTTTTGCAATCAGTAATATTATGTTGGCAAATAATATTTCTGATGCCAATGAAGATGAAAAAGTTGGGCGTCATACGATTGTGGCCTATATTGGACAAAAGAATTCATTATTGATGTGGATCGTCTGCTATGTTTTAGGGTATGTAGCTGTCATTGCTTCGGTAATATTGGGATATTTACCACTTTATAGCTTGATTGCGATTGTCTTGACTATGCCATTAGTGATCATTAATAGTATTAAGTTCGTCAAACGTCCGAATAAAGTCGTAACCTTTGTAAATTCGGTAAAGAATGCTCAGATTTTAATGATTTCAGTTTTGATTGGTGGTTTGATCAGTCTGTTCTAAAAAAGAGTTAATGATTCTTTTATAAGTATCTTTAAAGTATGAATTTTTAACAAAAACTAAGTTGATAGGATGTTCGATATTGAATCCTGGAAGGCTTAGTTTTTTTAGTCTGCCGGCTTTTAAATCTATTTTGACTAATGATTCGTACATAAAACTTATCCCGATATTGCTCTTCAATAGTTCGATAATTGTTGAGGGACTAGCAATCTCCAGCGTCTTTTCAAAATCAGAGAGATGGAGATTTTGGGTGCCTAGCCAGTTTTCTAAAATTTGCCGACTACCTGAGCCTTTTTCTCGAATCAAAAGTGGGGTTGTGAATAGGCCTTCGATGGTATCTGCCGGTATTTCTTGATGCGAGACGCAAATAAAGTTCTCTTGTTGCAAGAAAAAGGAGTCAAATTCGTCTTTATTGAAATTTCCCTCGACTAATCCAAAGTCAACTTTCCCATTACGGATGTCTTGCAAGATATGCTCAGTATTATTGATCCTCGTAGCTACCACACTAGTTTTACTGGATAGATGATGTAAAAATTGTGGTAAAAGAGTGGCGCTGAGTGATAGAGTACACCCCATTTTGAAACTATGGGAAGCTTGTTGGAGTGATGCGATTAGTTTTTGACTTTCAAAGGTGATTTTTTTGGCAAATTTGGCTAGTTCTAAACCAGCGGAGGTTATTTCAATCTGATGATGTGTCCTGATAACGATTGGAAAATTAAGTTCACTTTCCAATGAAGCAATCTGTTGTGAGACGGCCGGTTGGGTGATGAATAATCGCTTGGCAGTTTTGGTAAAGGACTTATTTTCGACTAATACAATCAAAGTTTGATAACGTTTATCTAGCATTTTTGAGCCCTCCATAAATTTAGCTTATGAGTTAGAAAGAAATACTAATTTTTACTTATATAGTTTCTATATTATCATCTAACAGATGGAGGGAACTGTATGTACACGAAATTTTTCGAAAAGAGTTTTTATTATGCTTTCGCAATGACATTGATTTGTTCTATTTTGGGAACAATACTAGGGGGACTGCCATATTTAACTATTGTTGGCGCTTTGGTGATCTCTCTGATTTTAGGGATGATGTTTCAGCTGTATCGGCCTTTAGTTAAGCAAGCTGAGATCGGTATCGGATTTATTTCCAATAAGTTTTTGCGCTTAGGTATTATTCTATTAGGATTTAAATTGAATTTAATTGATTTAGCCCACGCGGGAATTAAAACAATCTTGTTGGCAATGGTTATCGTAACTGGGGTTATCACGTTAACTTATAACATTGCTCGTAAGTTGGGTGTCAGCAAACGATTGGCAATCTTAACTGCCAGTGGGACAGGTATTTGTGGGGCAGCAGCGGTTATGGGAATTTCACCGCAGATTAAAGTTGCTCCTGAAGAGCAAAGTGCTAAACACAATGATGAAGTTTTAGCAGTCGCCATCGTTGCTATTTTAGGAACAGTCTTTACACTGATTGAGATTGCACTTAAGCCAGTTCTACATATGTCGGGAACACAGTTTGGTGTAATGGCCGGTGGTTCATTACATGAAATAGCCCACGCGATTGCTACTGGTGGAGCAGGTGGATCAGTTAGTTTAAGCGCCGCTATCATTACTAAACTTTCACGTGTTCTATTGTTAGCGCCAGCTGCTTTGATTATCGGTATCTGGTATCAGAAACAAGATGTCGCTACTGATGGTGAAAAAGGTAAGTTGCCGATTCCTTGGTTTATGGCCGGCTTCATATTGGCAAGTATTATTGGAACATTTATACCTATGCCAAGTCAGGTATTAAACGGGTTAGTCAAGTTAGCTTATATTGTTTTAGGAATGGCAATGGCAGCACTAGGTATGAGTGTCAATTTCAAAGCCTTTTTAAGCAGTGGCAAGAATGCAGTTATTGCTGCAACTTTATCTTCGGTAGTTTTATTAGGGTTTACGATCGTGATCAGTAAAAGCTTCTTTTAAAAGGATGTCCATTTGATAGCCATGTCAAAGTCAAATGGACGTTTTTTTTTTACAATTTGGACTGTTATTGGTCAAAAAACGTGCTATAGTATTAAGCAATAAAGTTAACCGATAAGATTTTGTTTTTGGGTATCTAATAGGAAGAAACTCGAATATGATTCAATTGTGTCAAATAAATTGAAAAAAATTACAAAAAGTACTTGCATCGGCTTATCTTTAACGGTAATATATTACCTGTTGTTGCGACAGAGCAACGGTGTCAACGGTTTGAA